>NZ_JABERS010000003.1:0-180926 GCF_013168745.1 Aeromonas sp. TW 6
AAACAACCTCTGACAAGATATGTGAGCACTTGGCCTGATTGCGTGGGTCTGGGATTGATTCAAGGTAGTCGAGCAAAGACTTCTGGGCCATAATAATAAACAGTTGGTTAAGATCTCGACTATTTACAGCTTGGCAACGCAAGGTACAATTAAAATCGTACTTGGAGCCGTTCAACTGATCGAGACTTGATCAACTTGTGCAGAGAATGATCATGCGTCGGCCCTGGCGGCGGGAGCCAGGAGTTGCTCCAGATAGTGATTAGCATTAATAATGGTCATAGGCTTCGCGCGTGTTGATTTTGTTTGGCGATAAAATTAGATCACAAACGAAGCCTTTTTTATATCTATTTCAATTGGTTGGCGCTAAAGATCCTGTACATGAACTCGCCTTTGGCAATCAACGAGATAACAGCATTGAAGTCGTAACAAAATTGGATAATGGGTTTGTTTATTTTACCTTGTGGAGGCATGAGATTATATCTTGATTGTTCTGAGATAGTATTAAGCACCACGTCAAGCTCATCTCTTGTTAAAGAGGATTTAGCTATTCGTATAACAACTTTGTCAAAAAATCCCATCAGTGTATCTGAAGTAAGATATGGTGTTTCAGAGTGTAATAAACATTTAAACAAAGAAAGGCAGTCGTCTTTCAGGTCTTCAAGAGTTTCCATAGGGTTAGTTGAAAAATCAATTTTTCTAGAAAGAAATAATGCGACTCTTGCCCCATACCAAAATGATTTTAGCTCATCTATTGTGGGGAATTTCTTAGAGGAAACAGAAATATTATCCTCGTGAAATTCCTGGCAGACTTTATCGATAGTGTGAAGACTGATGATGGACGTCTTTCCCTTATACCCCCGGAGAGTTTTTTTAAAGGTTGTACCAACGCCATGGATGAGGAATGACTTTTGTCTGCACATCCATGAGTTAATATTCTCTTCTGCGTGTTGCAGATATTCAGGAGTCAGCATGTACAACAGATGAGTCATCAAGCTATCTGCACGAAACTCATCTTTATCCGATGGTGAGTAGAAAATGGGTTTATTTTTATCGATGATAAGTGCGATTGCTTGTCTCATGAATGGCAATTGAACATCACGAAGAAAATACATATATAGCTGAGATCTTGATAAGTCAGAAAACATTTCAGCTTTATTGAAATGTAGCAACATTTGGTTCATGAAATCAAACATGACTTTTAGCCTATCTAACAGCATGAGCTGATCGGTGCTTTTCCCATTATTGTTCACAAGATGCTTAGCAAGGCCTCTGGTCATTTTTTCGACCATATCGGAAAGGGCATCAATGCTCTTTAATTCTTGAAGCTGATGTTGGCGGCCATCCCTCAATCCAAAAGCGTCATACATAAATGTAACGAACTCATCAAGGCTATGGCTATTTAGTCTTAGCTTATCTGTTGTTGGTTGTGACACCTTGTTTAAACCTCTGCATATGTACTGTGTTTGTAATTTTTTTCCGCTTCTTTACTTTCGTCCAGTCTGCAAAGAGAAAAGCAAGCCGCGCTACGGGTCAACCATACCATGGCCTGTTCCTATACAGAATTTCTTGTCGAGGAGTTTGAAAGGCTCTCCAGCTTTTAGCCATATCTCTGCACATTTTCGGCGTTTTCATTTTTCAGGAGGAGTTAGTCTGCCCTCAGTCCAAACCAAAGCGGAGATGAATCATGAACTTGCAAGAAGATGGTCACTACTGGGACCGTGAGACGTTACATCGAGTTGTGCGCATCAAGGAGCTAGCTCGCATCCTGGGGCTTTCACGTTCGACCATCTACAACAAACTTAACCCCAAATCCAAGTCCTATGACCCCGACTTTCCCAAGCCGTTGCGCTTGGGAAGTAGTTCAGTGGGGTGGTTGCTGTCATCAGTACATCAGTGGCTTACCTCACGCATCCAGTAGTTTCCCCCTGTATTAACGAAGGAGATCTTAAAATGTACGCAACCCCCATCAAGCTCAATCTGATTGGAGAATTTCCTGTTCATGTACTCGATGAACAGCTGCAAGACGTCATGCGTCAGATCCAACAGCAGACTCAAGCGCCCCTTGGTTTGATTGCCTCATCCGTACTCAGTGCGATGGGACTGGCTTGCCAAGATCTGGTGGATGTCAGTCCTAAAGCAGACCTTATTCACCCAGTCTCCCTGTTTATTATTACCAAGGCTGACTCGGGCGAACGAAAAACAGCGGTTGACGAGCTGGTGATGAAGCCTTTTCGTAAACTGGAACTATTAGCAGAACAGCAATATCGTGATGCGTATGAACAATACACCATCGAGCTCAGTGTCTGGGAAGAAGAGCAAAAGGCATGTAAGAAGGCGTTGCATAAAGCCATTCTGGCGAAAGGAGATGCCTCGTCTGAAAAACAGGCATTAAGAGATGTGGAGGCGGCAAAGCCTTCACTTCCATCGAATAAGAAGTGGCTTCTGAATGATGTGACGAGTGCAGCCATCAAACATGCCATTAGCGCCTATGGTCACACCATTGGTGTCTTCTCGGATGAGTCCGCACATCTTTTTGCCAGTGATTTCATGCGCGAGACCTCTGTACTGAACTCTTTGTGGGGGGCAAAACCAATTTCGGCTATGCGAGTATCGACTCAGGGAGCGACAACGATCGGTGATTACCGATTTAGCCTTTCCCTGATGGTTCAGGGGCCGCTCTTTGAACGGTTTCTTGATCGTCAAGGCGAGCAGGCTCGCGAGTCTGGGTTTTTCGCTCGCTGTTTGTTGTCTGAGCCCCACTCAACCCAGGGATCACGATTTTTCTGTGATGAGTTGTCGCCAGGAGATGTCAATGCCACCTCTTTGAACGACTTCTACCAAACGGTAGAAAAACTGCTTAAGGCATCTCAGATGCACCGTGAATTGGGTAAGCCCAGAATGTGCTTAACACTGTCGCCAGAAGCCCGTGCGCGCTGGTTCGAAGCATCAAATTACGTTGAGAACAACATTGGTCCCTTCGGAGAATGGCGTGAGTACCGGGACTTTGCTTCTAAATTCATGGAGCATGCTTCAAGAATTGCCGCAGTCTTGCACTGCTTTACTAAACGTAGTCCAGTCATCTCTGACGTGAGCATGCATGCAGCAATAGTTATTGTTAACTGGTACTTCCAGCATTTCATCCAACAATTTAAAGAACGTACAGTTCCGAACGATATTCGCGAGGCGAATGAACTAGAACGTTGGCTGGAAATCAATCTGCATCGCAGCCAGAATGGTGCATTCAAGAAGAATGATATCCGCAAATTTGGTCCGAATTGCATCCGGAATAAAGTAAAATTGGAGCGAGCACTGAATGCACTTGTTAATCGCATGGCAGTGACCCAGCACCAATTTAATGGCACGAGTTATGTCAACTATTACCTGCCAGGGCAAAGACGGGCACTTGTGTAACTGCTGGTGCTTTAATACGTAGCATCTGACACATTTCATGTGTAGCTATAAAGGCGCTTATATAGCAATAAGCATATTTATAGCCAACGGAGATAATGTTAAGCGTCTACATAGCTAACAGTGACTCACAAAACCCACTCTTGGTTAGATGATAGCGTGAGTGCAGAGAAGGGGGGTAATAGACACTAACTATACAAATAAAAAATAACTCTTACAGAGCATTTGCACTGGTTAAACTAAGATGTGTTCGAACCTTTTCCTCAAAAATATTTCGTGCCATCGAGTCATTAATATTGGTTTTTAATGTTATTTATAGTTCGTCTAACTCAGTATTTAACAGAATAATAAATAACCACCTAACTGGTTATCCAATCATTCAGACTCACAGTCGACAATGATGGATCAGAGTACAGGCGTAATCAACAGGATGAAGCCTGTAACCAGATGTACGAGTAGGACATGATCACATGTCCTTACACTCCACCAAAACCAAGGATTAAATGAAGGGGTAAATATGCCTAAGTATGTTCGTAATAGTATCGATATTGATGCTATCCCTATACAGAAAGAACCAAGCAAAGCATTGCGTATGAATAATGCAATTCCAATAACAAGAGCGTTGCGTGAAATGCTTGTTCAATCTATTCATTATCAGGCGCTATTCAAATTCATCGACAAACTGGAACAGATGGATGCCCACCCTGCTCTATTTTCAGCTGAAATTCTGGGGTGGATTTACCCTCTAACTAAGGAGGGGAGAGAACTATCAGATATAGTCACGCTTGCTATGCAGGTATACAAGCATCAGGAATTTTTTAATTTGCATCCCAAGTTGGCTTGCTTGTGCAATTTCGTCGTCAAGCATCAACTTCATGAGATGATCATGGACGGTGGCACCAGCCAAGATGCGCAGGTCAATCTGAAATTCAGGTATCAACAGTTGATATCGGAATTGAAGTCTGAAACTATGCAGGGAAAGTGCCATACCTTCATGAAGGGAGCGCAGAAGAATACAGCATCACTGCATCGCTACGTGAATCGGCTGTTTGGGCGCTATGCTCGTCTCCTCGTTCTACGGGTCGATTTGTACTACAAAACGGAGTTCTTGGACTCGCTTTCTATTGAGGAGATCATCAAGCACAAAAAAGCGCTGTTTAAAACCCGTCGTAAGGGGGCATTAGCTGCTAATTGGGTGGGGTATGCTTGTCGTTTGGAATTTGCACCTCTAACAGGCTTTCATTTTCACCTGGCAGTTTTTATGAACGGTGCTCATGTCCAGCGTGATGTTTACTATGCAGATGCCATCATTAAGGAATGGTTGCGTATCACGGGCAATCGAGGCAGAGGGCATAATTGCAATCAGAAAAAGGCTGAATACCGGGAGTGCGGGATTGGCATGGTGGGGCATGCCGACAAGACGAAACGGTGCTATTTACAAAAAGCGCTTGCTTATCTGACCAAATCAGAGTCAGCCGCGAGGCTGAAACTCAAAAAGCACCGTACCTTTTTCAAAGGCAACTTGCCCAAGCACGACACTGCACGAGGCAGACCGCGTGTGAAGGCGGCACTGAATTAGATTACCTGACACCGGCCTTAAACCGGTGTTTTACTTGTACAAGTTCAGACTTTATCTGACAGTTATCCTGCTTTTGTGGACGGCAGCCAAGTCAGTGCAGAGCCCGTTTTCGCTGCTGCATCAATATGCTCTGACCACCAGACCATCATTTCCCGGCGGCGGTCCAGATAATCAGTGCGGTTGTATGCACTACGCACTTCGTCTTTGTCAGAGTGCGCTAAGGCAGATTCTATAACGTCTCGATCAAATCCTCTCTCGTTAAGGGTCGTGCTGCCCAAGGCTCGCAGGCCGTGAGCGACCAAGGTCCCTTCATATCCCATTCGTTTCAAGGCTGCATTAGCCGTTTGCTCGTTGGTGTGCGTTTTGGGGTTACGGATACCAGGGAAGATGAACTCACGATGGCCGCTGATCGGTCGCATGAGGTCCAGATAGGCAAGTGTCTGTGGCGTCAAGGGTACGTCATGACCTCTGCGCTTCTTCATCCTCTCTGGTGGAATCCGCCAGAGTTTCTTTTCCATATCGATCTCTGCCCACCGGGCTCCGGCTGCTTCGCTGGGGCGAGCCAAGGTATGCAGGCTCCATTCGATGAGACAGCGGGTCTGCAAATTGATGCTTGCTTTGGAAAGCCGGTTCATCAGTTCTGGTAGCTGGTTGGGGTTAATGCTGGGCATGTGTTGCTTGGCTGGCCGCTGAAACACCTTGCTGATCCCCGAGCAAGGGTTAGCATCGATCAGGCCGGAGTTAACGGCAAAGGTCATGATCTCGTTCACTCGCTGGGTGAGGCGACGCACGGTTTCAAGTTTTCCGGCGGCGGCGATGGGCTCGATGATCTTGATTGTCCGCTGCGCCTTTATCTCCATCACGGGCACAGTACCGATCTCCGGAAACAGATACATTTCGAGCGAACGCCAGAGATCCTCGGCATATGCCGGGGTGACGGAAGGGCGCTTAACATCAAACCAGCGCTTGGCGACGGCTTCAAAGGTGTGCTCGCTCTGTGATAACGCAGCGGATGCCTGCTCATCACGATGGTGTTGGGGATCGATGTTTTGTTGCAGCAACGTTTTGGCTTCGGAGCGTTTCTCTCTCGCTTCAGCCAACGACATCTCCGGCCAGGAGCCAAAGCTGATCATGTTTCTCTGTTTAGTTAGGGGGCGGTAGTAACGCAGGCGCCACAACTTGGAGCCATTGGGCTTGATGACGAGCTCCAGACCAGCCCCGTCGCAGAGGGTGTATTCCTTCTCTTTGGGCTTGGCTGCTTTGATCTCGGTTGGGGATAAGGGACGGGTGATACGAGGCATAGGCATACGCTCCGGAAGGCATACAAAACGATATGCCTAACGATATGCCTAAAAGGGCTGGATGGCAACGCACCCCATTGGACAGCATAAGACAACAAAAAACCCGCAAAGCCTTATGCTATGCGGGTTTCTTGGACTTCGTTGGTCACTGTTGGACCGGTATTTGGTGGAGCTGGGGGGATTTGAACCCCCGTCCAAAATTACTACATCCTCGGTACTACATGCTTAGTCACTCTTTACATTCGCCAACACGCTGCGGAGAGACACGCCACGCATTGACTAGCTCGATTGGTTTTAATGCTTCCGCCCCGAGCAGGACTTCCACACGATCCTGTGAAGGATGACCTTCCATTTCCCTAGGACACAGGCAAGCTAGGGGAGAAGGGCTCAGCGCAGGTTATTAAGCTGCGAGTGCGTAGTTTTCGTCGTTTGCGACTATTTTTTTGCGGTTTATTAACGAGGCCTACCGCACCTCGGCATGCACCTTGGGTTTCGTGAATCTTGTCGAATCCAGAATCAGCCCCAAGTTGTCAAAAGGGATTGTACGCAAAAATCCTGTCATGGCAAGGCGTTGATGGCAATCGACCGGCCTTGGCCGGTCGATTGCTGGTTTATTGGTCGCCGCATGGGGGCCGGCGGCGCACGATCAACCGCGGTGCTTGTTCTTCATGATGCGGGCCTTCTCACGGTCCCATTCCCGTGCCTTGGTGTCTTCCCGCTTGTCGTGCTCTTTCTTGCCCTTCACCAGGCCGATCTCGACCTTGACCCAGCACGCTTTCCAGTAGAGGGCCAGCGGCACTATGGTGTAGCCCTGACGAGCGGTCAGGCTCTCGAGCTTGTCGAGTTCACGGCGACTGAGCAGCAATTTGCGGGTGCGGGTCGGATCGCATACCACGTGGCTGGAGGCGGCGTTCAGCGGCAGGAAGCTGGAGCCGAACAGGAAGGCTTCTCCCTGCATGAAGATGACATAGGCTTCGCTGATGTTGGCCTTGCCCGCCCGCAGGGACTTCACTTCCCACCCTTGCAGGGACAGGCCGGCTTCCACGCGCTCTTCGATGAAGTACTCGTGACGGGCGGTTCTGTTGAGTGCAATGGTGCTGGACCCGGCTTTGTTTTTACTGTTCTTTTTGCTCATGACGGGGGCCTTAGGCAATGTTTAGGAAGGCGCATTATACGTGGGTGGCGGCGGCTGTAAAACGCACAGCGCTCCGAGTGGCGGCTTTGTGAGCAGTTCGATGACGATTTTGAGGGAAGGGCGGGGCGAGAGCGGACCACACTGTCCGGAAAGTGTGCGATTGCCCTGCTTGGTGACCCGCGAACAGTTTCGGCGGTGATTTTGGCTGACAAGGTGATAAAATCGGGCCGATTGGATGAGGAAAACCCATGCCCCGTATTACTCGCAGTGCCCTGGTGATGTTCAGCGCGGAACAGATGTTCCGGCTGGTCAATGATGTTGATGCCTATCCTGAGTTCCTGCCCGGCTGTGTCGGCAGCCGTGTTCACGAGTCGGGTGAAGACTACATGATGGCCTCGGTCGATGTGGCCAAGGCGGGTATCGCCAAGACCTTTACCACGCGCAACCAGCTCGATGCCAATCGCACCATCAAGATGGAGCTGGTGGAGGGGCCTTTCAGCAAGCT
Source organism: Aeromonas sp. TW 6 (assembly GCF_013168745.1). NCBI lineage: Bacteria > Pseudomonadati > Pseudomonadota > Gammaproteobacteria > Aeromonadales > Aeromonadaceae > Aeromonas > Aeromonas sp. TW 6. The sequence continues at coordinate 7,929 of NZ_JABERS010000003.1, forward strand.
GGCGGGATGGTGGACCTTCACGCCCCTGGACGTGGATGCCTGCAAGGTGGAGTTTGATCTCGACTTCGAGTTCACCTCCAAGCTCATTGAGCTGGCCTTTGGCCAGATCTTCCGCGAGCTGGTGAGCTCCATGGTGCTTGCCTTCTCCAATCGTGCCAAGGTGGTTTACGGTGTCTGAGCTCCTCAATATCGAAGTGGCCTATGCCCTGCCCGAGCGGCAGACGGTGCTGTGCATCCGGGTCGCGCCCGAGACCAGCGTGCTGGCGGCCATCGAACAGTCCGGCATCCTGCAAAAGCACCCGGAGATCGACCTGTCGGTCAACAAGTTCGGTATCTACAGCCGTCCGGTGAAGGGCACAGAGTCGGTGCAGGAGGGGGATCGCATCGAGATCTACCGCCCTCTCATCGCCGATCCCAAGGAGATGCGCAAGAAGCGTGCGGAAAAAGCCAAGGAAGAGGGGCGCGCCGATGTGGTCACCGGCGGGCGGCCCGATGTGCACCGCAAGCGAGACGATGCCGGCACCTGACGGGTGATGGGTTGTGACAAAGGGGCGCCGTGGCGCCCCTTTGTGATCGTCTCGCCCGGCACGGGGCATCACAGGGTGAGCAGGCGCTCGTTTTCCACCGTCTCTATCCCGCTCTCCTGGATGGCAAGGCGCACCATGGCGTGCGCCACCTGACTGGCCTCGATGGCACGCCAGCGGCGCAGCGACCCGCGCAGCAGGGGCTTTACCAGCGGATAGATGGCCTGGATGATCTGCTCCGAACGACGCGCAGGTTCGCGATGGCCGAGCAGCATGGCCGGGCGCAGGATGACGAGCCGCTGCCACTCCTGGGCCAGCAGGGCCTGCTCCATCTCGCCCTTGGTGCGGGGATAGAGGGCAGGGGAACCCGGGTTGGCGCCCAGACTGGAGACCACCAGCAGGCGGCCGCAGCCGTGGCGACGGGCGAGCGCGGCAAAGGCCAGCACATAGTCGAGATCGACCCGGCGAAATGCCTCGGCCGAGCCGGCATCCTTGCGGGTGGTGCCAAGGCAGCAGAAGGCAATGTCCACAGGGGAGGGCAGCGTCAATCTGTCCAGCGCGTCGAACGAGGTGGGCACCCAGGTGCGTCCCGGAGCGGGGTCGCCCGGTTTGCGGCAGAGCAGGAGGAGGTCGTGTTCCGTTCCCAGCTCGCGCAGCAAGGCTTTGCCAATCAGACCGGTGGCGCCGGCAATCAGGAATCGACTCATGATGATCTCCTCGGGGCAATGAGGCATCCAGAGTGTGGCCCGGCGACATCACCGGGGCCAGAGAGAACAAAACCGGCAGAAGCCGGTTTTGTGATGTCATCTAGAGCGGTGTGGTGAAGGCGGCAGGGAGAGGGAAATCACCGGTCACGGTGGCCAGTCTGTCACCCACGAAGTTGAGGGTCAGCTCCTTGCGCTCCTTGTCGCCCCGACCGGGCTGGAACTCATAGAGGTAGTACCAGGTGTTGGGGTCAAAGCTGTCGCGCAACATGGGAGAACCCAGCACGAACTCGACCTGTTCGCGGGTCATGCCCTGGCGCAGCTTGTCGACCTGCTTTTGTTCCACATAGTTGCCCTGGGGAATATCGATGCGATAGACCAGGCTGCAACCGGACAGGGTGAGGGCGGTCAGGGCCGCGGCAATCAGGTGTTTCATCCGCATATCGGGTTCAGATCATCCATACAGTCTTTTTAGCTCGGCAAATCATACCCACTCCCCGTGCGGAAGTAAAAAGCCATTGATCCATCAGCCAATAAAAAGGGCCGCGTGGCGGCCCTGGCAGATCTTGCCCCCTTACATGGCGGCGCGGAAGATGGCGACGATCTCCGCGTGAGTCGCCTGCCTGGGGTTGGTGAGACCACAGGCATCCTTGAGCGCATTGGTGGCCAGCACGTCTAGGTCGTCGGCCCTGACCCCGAGCTGCTCCAGACCGGCGGGGATCTTGACGTCGCGAGCCAGTTGCCGGATGGCGTCAATGGCTGCCGCCGCACCCTGCTCATCGCTCATGGCACTCACATCCACCCCCATATGACGGGCCACATCCTTGAGCCGACCGGCGCACACCCGGGCGTTATAGGCCTGGACATGGGGCAGCAGCACCGCATTGCACACCCCGTGGGGCAGGTCGTAGAAGCCCCCGAGCTGGTGAGCCATGGCGTGCACATAACCCAGGCTTGCGTTGTTGAAGGCCATGCCGGCCAGGAACTGGGCATAGGCCATCTGCTCACGGGCATGGAGATCCTCCCCCTGATGCACGGCGGTGCGAAGGTGTTCGGCAATCAGTGCGATGGCCATCACGGCGCTGGCATCGGTGACCGGGGTAGCGGCGGTGGAGACATAGGCCTCGATGGCGTGGGTCAGGGCATCCATGCCGGTGGCGGCGGTGAGGCCGGCGGGCTTGGCCAGCATCAGTTCCGGGTCGTTGACCGACATCAGCGGCGTGACGTGCTTGTCGATAATGGCCATTTTCACCTGACGGGATTCGTCGGTAATGATGCAAAAACGGGTCATCTCGGAGGCGGTACCGGCCGTGGTATTGATGGCGATGAGCGGCAACTGCGGCTTGGCGGAGCGATCCACCCCCTCGTAATCCTTGATGCTGCCCCCATTGGCGGCCACCAGGGCGATGCCCTTGGCGCAGTCGTGGGGTGAGCCGCCGCCGAGCGAAATGACGCAGTCACAGCCGTGGGCCCGGATCATCGCAAGACCCGCCTCGACGTTGGCCACGGTGGGATTGGGTCTGGTCTCATCGAACACCACTGCGTCGATGCCGTGCTCGGCCAGGAGGGTGGCGAGCCGGCCCACCACGCCAATCTGGCCCAGGATCTTGTCGGTGACGATGAGCGCCTTGCGATAGCCATGTCCCTGGATATCCGCTGCCGCTTCCTGCAGGCAGCCCGCCCCCATCAGGTTGATTGCGGGAATGTAGAACTTGAATGTCGCCATGATGGACTCCGTATGATTAGCCATTAAGTGGTATGCGGGCGCCAACATAACAGCGTCGGAGGGGATGAGAAGGGGTCAATGGTATCTCGTTTGCAACTTTGTGGACTCGATCGCGCTCTTTAAATGGACGGTCGCTCAAGGCTTGACAAGGGATGGGAGTGCAAAAGGAACGTAAAAACGTTTTTCAAGAAATTCATCATCTTAGCAAACGTTTCGCGCCATTTTTGTCAGCTTTGAAGCGCAGAAGTGTGAGGCGCATCAAGGAATTGGAAAGCGCTTTCGACCATAGTTGGCGCCTCCCCGGATGAGGGGATACCGGCTTGAAAGTACCGTAAAGAATCACCTTAACTGCACTCGGCTGCCATACGGCGGGGCGCAACCAGGAGTCCACTATGTCTGATGTATTTCACTTGGGTTTGAAAAAAGCGGATCTGCAAGGCGCCACCCTGGCGATCGTCCCCGGTGACCCCGAGCGCGTGAAGCGCATCGCAGAGCTGTTGGACAACCCGGTGCACCTGGCCAGCCATCGTGAATTCACCACCTGGCGCGGCGAGATGGACGGCAAGGCCGTGATCATCTGCTCCACCGGTATCGGTGGCCCGTCCACCTCCATCGCGGTGGAAGAGCTGGCCCAGCTGGGTATCCGTACCTTCCTGCGCATCGGCACCACCGGCGCCATCCAGCCGCACCTGAACGTGGGCGACGTGATCGTCACCACCGGCTCCGTGCGCCTCGACGGTGCCAGCCTGCACTTCGCGCCGATGGAGTTCCCGGCAGTGGCCGACTTCGACTGCACCACTGCGCTGGTGAACACCGCCAAAGAGCTGGGCTCCAAGCTGCATGTGGGCGTCACTGCTTCTTCCGACACCTTCTACCCGGGTCAGGAGCGTTACGACACCGTATCCGGCCGCGTGGTACAACGTTTCCAGGGTTCCATGAAAGAGTGGCAAGCCATGGGCGTGCTGAACTACGAGATGGAGTCCGCGACCCTGCTGACCATGTGTACCAGCCAGGGCCTGCGTGCGGGCATGGTGGCCGGTGTCATCGTGAACCGTACCCAGCAGGAAATCCCGAACGCCGAAACCATGGCGAAAACCGAATCTGATGCCATCAAGATCGTGCTGGGCGCCGCCCGCAAGCTGATCTGATAGCCCTCTTTGTAACAAAGAGTACCGAGTGGGGGGTGGGGGCCGTTGCGAAAGCGCGGCCCCTATCTTTATCCGCCGTTTACCGCTTTCCCTCTCCCGTCACGCCTTTCACTGATCCCGTCGCACTTGCACTTGTTGTTCCTACCCATTGCCTCTAAAACGGCGCTGGACAGCGCACTTGCATCGGCTCGCCGCTCACCGGGTGCACAAAACCGAGTTCACTGGCGTGCAGCATCAGTCTGGGGGCCCGTTCGCAGCCGGGCGGGAGCAGGCCGCCATAGAGATCGCATCCCAGGATGGGGTGGCCCAGCCACTGGCTGTGGATGCGCAGCTGGTGGGTGCGCCCGGTTTCCGGTACCAGCCTGACCCGGGTCAATGGCACCGGCTGGCCTGCCCCCTCCAGGGTGAGCCGCTCCATCACCCGATAGCGTGAGCGGGCGGGTTTGCCGCTGGCGGCGCAGATGCTCATCAGCGGGAACAGCGCCGGATCCTTGGCGATGGATGCGTCGATAACGCCCTCATCCGCCGCCAGATGGCCGCAGAGCAGTGCCTCGTAAGCCTTGCTCACGGTGCGCTGGCTGAACTGGTGGCAGAGCAGGGCGTTGATGCTCTTGTTTCTGGCCACCACCATGACGCCCGAGGTGCCAAAGTCGAGGCGGTGCACCAGGGTGCAGCCGGGGTAATCCTGTACCAGCCGGTAATGGACCGAATCGAGGTTCTGCGGGTTCTTGCCCGAGAGGCTCAGCAGGCCGCTCGGCTTGTTGATGAGCAGCAGATGCGCATCCTCAAACAGGATCTCTATGGCGGCGGCGCAGGGCGGGGCGATGAAGGTGTCGACGATGACGGACATGGGGCAGCCGGACGATGAAGGGGGGAGGGATCATACCCGAACGATGGCGGCGCGGCGAATCTGGATGTCCGCTCCCAAGGCCTGTCGCCAAGTACTTGATCTCGTTGGTTGAGGCGTTTTGTGACTCCCTCCTGAGTTCATCTGGCCATCTCTTGCTAATGTATGGCTCCCTGTCATGTTGTAAGGAGTCTGTCCATGGCGTTGCCCGTTATTCTCGATTGCGATCCTGGCCACGATGATGCCATCGCCCTCATTCTGGCGCTGGCGAGCCCCGAGCTGAAGGTGCTGGCGGTCACCACCAGCGCGGGCAACCAGACCCCGGACAAGACCCTCAACAATGCCCTGCGCATCCTGACCCTGCTCGGCCGCGACGACATCCCGGTGGCGGCGGGGGCTGCCAAGCCCCTGGCCCGTGAACTCATCATCGCCGACAACGTCCACGGCGAATCGGGGCTGGACGGCCCAGAGCTGCCGGATCCCGCTTTTGCTCCCCGGGCGATGAGCGCCCTTGAACTGATGGCAAGATGTCTGCGCGAGAGCCCGGAGCCGGTCACCCTGGTGCCGACCGGGCCGCTCACCAACATTGCCCTCTTGCTGGCGGCCCACCCCGATCTCAAGCAGAAGATCGCCCGCATCGTGCTGATGGGGGGCGCCGCCGGTGCGGGCAACTGGACCCCCGCGGCGGAATTCAATATTTATGTGGATCCCGAAGCGGCCGATATGGTCTTCAAGTCGGGGCTGCCCATCACCATGTGCGGGCTGGACGTGACCCACGAGGCCCAGGTGATGGACGAGGATATCGAGCGGGTACGCGCCATTCCCAACCCGGTGGCGCAGTGCGTGGCACAGCTGCTCGACTTTTTCATGATCTATCATCGGGATCCCAAGTGGGGATTTGCTGGCGCGCCGCTCCATGACCCCTGTACCATCGCCTGGCTGCTGGCGCCCTCCCTGTTTCACGGGGTGGAGTGCCGGGTCGATATCGAAACCGGCGGAACCCATACCCTGGGCATGACGGTGGTGGATCGCTACGACCTGACCGGCAAACCGGCCAATGCCCTGGTGCTGCTGGGGCTCGACAGAGTCGGTTTCATCGAGTTGCTGGTGCAGCGACTGCGCTCATTTGGTTGACATCCTGGACATCGGATAAGGGGTTGGGAATGTGGAAAGGGACGTTGGCGCTGCTGACATGCATGCAACTGACGGGTTGCGCGACCCCGTTCGAGAAGATGTGGCAGGGGCTGGCGACCTGCGAGCTGGACACCCTTCATCTCGACATCGAGACCGGGCGCCCGGCCAATCCGCAGCTCGCCATGTATACCCCTGACAAGGTGAGCGAGGGCTTTGCCTGGTACAAGGTCCATCAGGAGTTGCACGGCCTGCCCATCGTCGGTTTCCTGGTGCCGGCCTCCACCTTCGAGGTACATGCCCTCTTCGTGGATACCCCCATCGCCAATGCCCGCAGGCTGACACATAACGCCTATGGCAGCGAATTTTCCGACGAGCAGCTGCATGACGAGGGGATGGCCCCCCTGTTGCTGCGCGACCCCAACAATCCCAAGCGCTCCATCATCGACTGCACCCGGGGTGAGTCGGCGGAGCCGCTGCCGGAAGAGTCTTTCGGCGAAGGGGAGTGAGCCCGGGGGAGGGCAACGGGATATCAGGCCAGACAAGAAAGGGGCCAGCCGCAAGGCTGGCCCCTTCTCTATGGGAGCAGACCCGGGTCCGGGGTGTCAGGGATACCCCAGGGTCTGCCTGATGACGGGAAGCTGCGCAGCAATCCAGGCCGGATTGATGGGCCCCCAGTCGCTGATGCGGTAGTGCCCCTGCAGATGGCGAGCCCCCTCGGTCTGCTCGAAGGCGCACTGGATGTCGAGCTCCGCCAGGGCGCTGAGGGTGTCCTGGGCGGTGCGGCGCGGCATGCCGGTCGCCTCCATGATGGCGGGCACGGTGTCCGTGCCCTGACTGATGAGGTGAGCCACGTAGAGCCGGCGATAGAAGCTGGTGCGGGTCTTACTCGGCTCGCTCATATCTCGTCCTCGAGGCGATCGAAGTAGCGCCAGGTGGCGATGGCCGCCTTGCCCATCACCAGGGCCCAGACACCGAACCAGAACCAGCGGAAGAAGCTCCAGGTGGAGGCATCGGGCTCGGTGCTCGCGATCTTGGTGACGTTGGGGAACATGGAGAACATGTTCACGCGCCAGCCGTAGGAGGTGATGATGGCCAGGCGTTTTTCGAACTCCATGGACTTGGCCTTGGCCTGGACGTCGGCGGCGTTGAACTTGAAGTAGAAGGGCCAGCCCCATTCGGTGTCTTCATTGCGAAACACCCGGATCTTCTCGCCGGGGCGCTCGGTGTAGATGTAATAGACGTCGGTGGTGGGGCCGTCAGCCGGGTTCTTCTGGCTGATGGGGCCATCCTTGTCGGTGCGCTTCACCTCCACCCCGGTGATGGTGGCGATGGTGTGTTCCGGCAGATAGAAATCGAGCCAGAGTGCGGAGAGCAGGGCGATGAGGCCGAGCGTGATAAAAGCGGGTTTCTTGAACTTCAGGCTCATGATGATCTCTCGATGAGGGGGAGTGACGTGCCTCTACCATACCCACATTTGCGAATGCAGCCCAGCCCCCAATGACACCTTGATGGCAAAAACCCGTTTTAAACAGGAGGCGTGAAGGGGGAGGGGCAAGTGCGGGGCCAGCGCCGGGCCCCGCGGTATCGAAGAGACCCTCTCGGGATCAGAGCTGGAACTGGGCGAGCTGCCTGCGCTGCTGCTCGGCGAGCTGTGACAGTTCGTGACTGGCGGCGGCACTCTGGCTGATGCCGGCGGCGTTCTGGTTCACGATCTCGTGGATGTTGGTGAGGTTGCGGCTGATGTCGGCGGTGACGCAGGATTGTTGTTCTGCCGCGGTCGCCACCTGGGCGTTGGCACCGTTGATCTGGTTGACCGCGTCCGTGATGCCCCCCAGCAAGGCCTGTACCTCGGCGGAGAGCTGCTGGTTGTGGCCGAGGATCTCCAGGGTCTGCTGCACGCCGCTGTTGGCGGAGAGGGACTGGCTCTGCAACTGTTCGATGATGGCCTGGATCTCCTTGGTGGAGTCCTGGGTACGGGCGGCCAGCAGGCGCACTTCGTCGGCCACCACCGCAAAGCCGCGGCCGCTTTCACCGGCGCGGGCCGCCTCGATGGCGGCGTTGAGGGCCAGCAGGTTGGTCTGCTCCGAAATGCTCTGAATGACTTCGATCACCTTGCCGATCTGCTCGGACTGGGACTTGAGCTTGGCCACCACAGTCGCGGCGTTCTCCAGACTGCCCGCCATGCGGCCGTTGGCCTCGATGCTTTCGGCAAACAGGGCCAGCCCCTGCTCGACCCGACTGTTGGCATCCCGGGCCAGCTCGTCGGCCAGGGCGGCGTTGTGGTTGACGTTGTCGGCGGTGCTGGCCAGCTCGGTGACGGCGGAGGCCACCTGTTCGGTCTCACCGCGCTGCTGCTGGGCGTTGACCTCTGCCTGGGTCATCACAGCGGCAAGCTCGGTGGCGGCGGAGGCCACATTGCCACTGATGCCGGTCAGGGTCTGGATGGTGTTGGCAAGCTGGCTCAGGGTCCGGTTGATATCCCTGGCGAGCTGGCCCAGCTCGTTGTTGCCTTCGGCATTGGCACGCACGTTGAAGCGGCCGAGGGCGACGGCGTGCATCACCTCCTGCAACTGGCCGATGGGCTGCACGATGCGCCCGGAGATCCACCAGCCACCCAGCAGGGCCGCGATCAGGGTGCCCCCCATCAGCAGCAGGGTGCGCAGCAGGGTCGCGCGGTAGTGGGCCTGCTCCTCGGCAATCTCAGTCTGGGTCAGCTGATTGATGTGGATGGACATGGCATCGATCTGCTTGATGAGCGCCTCCCCCAGATCGCGAAAGTGCAGGCGGGCCTGCTCATAGGCGGCGGGATCGCCACTGCCTTGGTACTTGGCGGTCAGCAGGGGCAGCATGCTGCTGCGGGTATGGCCGAGGTAGGCCAGCAGGGCGGCCGCGACCTGACGGTTGTCCTGCTCGGCACCGGTGACAACCAGTCTGGTCAGGATGGCGCCAATCTCCTGTTCGGCGGCGGAGAGCTGGGCCGGCAACTGGGCGAAGAGGGCCTCATCGTACAGGCCGTAGATGGCGTTGGTGCGCAGCCGGTAGGTGGCGTGGATCAGGGCCGCAATGTCGTCCTTGTGGCGGGTGACGCTGGCGGTGGTTTCATTCATGTCCTGAATGGCACCGTCGATTTCCTGTTTGCTGATCACGGCCATCAGCAGCATCAACAGGCTGGCGAGCAGGAGAGGGATAAGCACTTGAAGACGAATGGACAGATTATTCAATGACATGAAAGATCCTAACCCGAAAGAGGAGTGAGGCGGCATCTTACACAGGCGCGACAATCCTTGTCACAGGGTTTTTAATGCTGACTTCTTGCTGAATGAAAAGGTTTTTCTTGTGTTAAAAGAGTGTGATAGGCAAGATCGTCTGCTTGTTACCCTGGAGGTGTAGTGTGTCCGACTGGATTGATCCCGCCATCTTGGCGCTCTTTATTCCCACGTTCTTTTTTGTCTCAGTAACCCCCGGTATGTGCATGACCCTGGCGATGACCCTGGGCATGAGTCTGGGGGTGCGCCGTACCCTGCACATGATGTGGGGGGAGCTTGTCGGCGTCGGCCTGGTCTCCGTGTTGTCGGTAGTCGGGGTGGCGGCAGTCATGCTCAACTACCCGGCCCTGTTCTCTGCATTCAAATATGTAGGTGGCGCCTACCTGGTCTGGCTTGGCATCCAGATGTGGCAGGCCAAGGGCAAGATGGCCATCCCGGCGGATCTCTCGGCGGGCCAGCAGACCAGCCCCATGGGACTGGCCGTGCAGGGTTTCGTGACCGCCATCGCCAACCCCAAGGGGTGGGCTTTCATGGTCTCCCTGCTGCCCCCCTTCATCAATGCGGCCAAGCCGATGGCACCCCAGATAGGGGCCCTGGTCGCGCTCATCCTGGTCATCGAGTTCTCCTGCCTGATGCTCTATGCCAGCGGTGGCCGCACCTTGCGCCATTTCCTCGCCAAGAGCGGCAATGTCACTCTGATGAACCGGATCGCGGGCTCTCTCATGCTGTTTGTCGGGGTCTGGCTGGCCTTCGGTTAAACACCCGCTCAATCTGCCGCCCAATGTGACGCCATGGGGCACCTGAAGAGAGATGATGCAAAAAGGCCACCTCCCTGCCCGGGAGGTGGCCTTTTACATGGGCCCGTTTTTTCATGAACCCACTTTTCATGGACTCATGAGGTCAGTCGGTCAGGCAGTCCGGATCGAACACGTATTCCCCGGCCAGCCAGCGCAGGATCTCGTTCACGCAGGCCTGATCCTGGAACGGCAGGTAGCGGCTCTTGAGGTGGATGACCTGCTCGGGGGTGAGCTGGGCCAGACCGATGTCCTGGAAGAGCGGCAGGTCTGCCTGGATCATGGCGGAGATCTGCGGCCCGCAGGTGGCGTTGAGGGAGGCGTGCAGCGCCTTGTCAGGATCGTACTGCTTGCCGAGCTTGTAGCTCATGGGCAGGGTGGCGAGCGGCAGGGCCGAGAGGGCCGCCTGCTTCATGGGATTGACCGCATGGCCGCTCACGAGATCCGCCAGCTCTGCCGGACGGTTTTCGAAGGCGCGCAGGTGCAGGAAGCTGCTCGCCTTGCTGCCGTCATTGACCGGATAGTTGTCCCACAGGAAGGGCTTGCGATGGAGCCAGTCGGCGGCCTGTTTGAGGTGGGCAGCCGGATACTCGGTGGAGCAGACTTTGGGGCCGGTCCAGAAGACATCGATGCGCCTGTCGAGCCCCTGACCCAGATCCTGCAGATAGTGGGGGGGCATGGCACCGAACACCTTCTCCAGCACCGGATCCGTGCTGTAGTAGCTGGGGCAGAACAGCAGGCGGCCTGCGTCGGTGTGGGCCGCGATGTCGTGGGCGATGGTGAGCTGCCAGTGGGCGAGATCCGGGGTGTCCCCCTTCATGTCGTCAAACAGGATCGCCAGGATATCGGGCTTGAGCGCCTCTTCGATGAGCCTCACCTTCTCCAGCAGGGCGGGTCGCTGGCGGGCATAGTCGTGATGGGCCCCCATGGGGCTCAGGCCCACCCCGAAGGCCAGACCGTTCTCCCGGCACTGGCGGGCGAGCTGGCACAGGGCTTCAAGCTGGTCGGCGGGCCAGGGTGTGGCCCAGTGCTTGCGCAGGTAGCCGTCTTCCTTGGGGGCGTAGAGGTAGAAGCCATAGCCGTGGCGGGGCAGCCACTGGGCGTAGCGGGCACGGGCTTCCCAGCTCCAGCCCTTGCCAAAGAAACCCTCGATGAGGCCCAGCTTGGGCGAGGGAGGATACAGACCGGACAACAGGGTTTGATAAGGCATGGTTCACTCCCTTCTCACACAAATGCGGGCTACGATGGCCGGCGCCTAGACGGGGTCTTCTTCCAGGAAGCGCACCCCTATCTTGCGGGGTTCACCCTCTTCCATTTCCGCCACCGTCCAGAGCAGTCCCTGCCAGGCGACATGGTCACCGACCACCAGATTATCGCCCAACTGATGGGCAATAAAATCGCCGAGGCTCTGATCCGCCACCTCGCTCACATCCAGCCCGTAGAGCGGGGCGAGATCCACCAGCCTGGCGTTGGCCTCCAGCAGGAAGTCACCGAAGAAGCGCGGGCCCAGATCCTGCTCCGGCGCCTGGCTGAAGAGCTGACCGAGGGCGGGCAGGTCGTGCTCGTGGCCGATGACGCAGAGGATGTCATCGGATTGCAGGCAGGTACTGCCCGAGGGGTGGAGCAGCTCCTGGCCGCGGAACAGGGCGCAGATGCGGGTGCCCTGGGGCATGCGCAGCTCTCGCAAGGGGGAGCCGATGCACCACTTCTCGGCGCTCAGGCGATAGACGAAGGTCTCCCACTGGCTGTCGAGATCGATTTCCAGCCCAGAGCGGTTGATGGGAGAGGGCGGTGCGGGCACCTCCACTCGCGCCAGCTTTGATGCCAGCGGCAGCGAGCTGCCCTGCAGGATGAGCGAAACCAGCACCACGAAGAAGGCGACATTGAAGTAGAGCTGGGCATTGGGCAGCCCCGCCATCATGGGGAAGACCGCCAGGATGATGGGCACGGCGCCGCGCAGCCCCACCCAGGAGATGAACCAGCGCTCGCGGGGCGCGAAGTTCTTGAACGGCAGCAGTCCAATCCAGACCGACACCGGACGGGCAAACAGGATCATCCACATGGCCAGGGCCAGCGCCGGCAGGGCGATGGGCAGCAGCTTGTGGGGCGAGGCGAGCAGCCCCAGCACCAGGAACATGCCGATCTGGCTGAGCCAGGTCAGGCCGTCCAGCACGGAGAGGGTGGTGCTGCGGCTGCGCAGGGAGAGGTTGCCAAGCAGCAGGCCGGTGAGGTAGATGGCCAGGATGCCGCTGCCCCCCACCGCCGTGGTGAGGGCGAAGATGAGCAGGCCGCCGCTCACCGTGAGCAGGGGATAGAGACCGGGGGCGAGCTTGGCACTGTTGATGAGCTTCCACAGCAGCCAGCCCCCCGCAAGGCCGATGCCAGCGCCCAGACCAAACTGCTTGACGAGTTGCAGCAGCAGGAAGCCGGCATCCAGCCCCTGCTGGGCGGTAGCCAGCACCTCGATCAGGGTGACGGTGAGAAAGACCGCCATGGGATCGTTGCTGCCCGATTCTATCTCCAGGGTGGCGCTGACCCGCTCGTTGAGGCTGCGCCCGCCGAGCAGGGAGAATACCGCCGCCGCATCGGTGGAGCCGACGATGGCACCGATGAGCATCCCCTGCATCAGGTTGAGGTCGAACAGCCAGGCGGCGGCGAGGCCCGTGAGGCCGGTGGTGATGGCCACCCCGACTGTGGCCAGCGAGAGCGCGGGCCAGAGCGCGACCCGAAAGGAGGAGACCCGGGTGCGCATGCCGCCGTCCAGCAGAATGATGGCCAGTGCCAGGTTGCCCACCAGGTAGGCGACCGAGTAGTCGGCGAAGTGGATGCCGCCGGGACCATCCTCACCCGCCAGCATGCCGACGGCGAGGAAGATGACCAGAATGGGGATGCCGACTCTGGAGGAGAGTGCGCTCAACAGGACACTGGCGCCCACCAACAGGGCACCGATGAAGAAGAAACTGTTGACGGTGGTGGCATCCAATGGCGAACTCCTTATGGCGGGCTGCAAAACAGGCACATTATATGCAGATTGACCCCCTTTGTGTGGCTTAATTGTGCATTGTTTTGCAGTTTTTTACGTTTGTTGCGCAGTTTTCAAGCAGGGTGAGGGCGGAGTGCCCGCGCGGGAAAGCGCAGGGAAAGGGGGCAATGGATGGGGCTTTCAGTGCAGGCAGAGGGGGGCGGCAGAGGGCGAAAAAATGCCGTGGACGGGAAGGGTGCAGGAGCGCCGACGGGCTCCTGCGAGGGGGTCAGTCGTCCTCGTCGTCCTTGACCTCCCGGATCTTGTCCTTGTACTTGGGCAGCTGTTTCTCGAGCTGCTTCATGTCCTTGATGGCGTTGAGAAACAGGCCGAGCAGAAACAGCAGCGGCAAGCCTATCCATAACCACAAGCTCATCAGAATCTCCTTTCGTGGTGTGCCGGGGTGACATAGCGGGCCAGGATCTCGTCGAGATGAGCCAGGATGCACTCCTTGCCTTCAATATCCGCCCGTTCCAGACAAAGCGCCAGCGCCGCCGGATCCAGGGCCAGCCCGTCGGATTCGGGCGCGAAGCTCAGGTGCCAGGGCTCGTAGGCCACCCCCTGATCCGGTTGCTCCCCTTTTGCATAGGGCAGGAAGAAGCCGAAGTCGTTCATGTGATCGTCCAGCCACTCGCGCAAATCGGCAAACCAGCCGCCCGCCTCGTACTCCCAGGGTTCCAGCGCGAGCCGGGTGCCGGCGGGGAGGCAGTCCGGATCGTAGATGTCGAGATCCGTGCCCCAGTGATGGCGGCTGGTGCCGGGCAGGGCGCTCCAGTGCAGGATGGCGTGCAGTCGCTCGGTCTCGCCCAGTTGCAGGGCATCGAGGGGCTGGTTGTGCGCATCCAGCAGAGGGCGCTCCCCGCGCCATTTGCCGTTCCAGATGGCGAGCTGGCGTTCGAAGCCGCGCCAGCTGGAGGCCGCCTGCAGGTTGAAACCGGCATGGGCGGCAGCCACCTGCATGTCGTTGAAGGCCGCCGCGGTGGCGGCGGTCAGACGATGGGGGCCGCGCCCCACCAGGATGAGGTGGCTCTCATCCAGCCCAAGCAGTTGATCCTGATTCATGGTCTGGTCTCTCTTGTCCGGAGCACCGCTCATGCCAGCAGTCGTGCCAGCACCCCTTGGTACATGTCCGCCAGCAGATCCAGATCGTCCGCCTTCACGCACTCGTTCACCTTGTGGATGGTGGCGTTGACCGGGCCGAGCTCGATGACTTCCGCCCCGGTGGGAGCGATGAAGCGCCCATCGGACGTGCCCCCCGTGGTGAGCAGGGCCGGCTGCTGGCCGTTCACTGCCGCCACGGCGGCGACGGTGGCGTCCAGCAGGGCGCCGGTGTCCGTCAGGAAGGGCTGGCCGGAGAGGGTCCACTTCAGCTCGAAGTCCAGGCCGTGACGGGTCAGCAGCGCCTCGACCCGCTCGCGGATAGCCGCATCGGTGAGCTCGGTGCTGAAGCGGAAGTTGAACTGGACCTGCAACTCCCCCGGAATGACGTTGGAGGCGCCGGTGCCGCCCTGGATGTTGGCGATCTGGAAGCTGGTGGGGGGGAAGTAGGCGTTGCCCTTGTCCCACTCGATGGCGGCGAGCTCCGCCAGCGCCGGTGCCGCCTTGTGGATAGGGTTGTCCGCCAGATGGGGGTAGGCGACGTGGCCCTGCACCCCGCGCACCAGCAGATCGCCGGTGATGGAGCCGCGACGGCCGTTCTTCACCACGTCCCCGACCTGGGCGGTGGAGGAGGGCTCGCCGACGATGCACCAGCGGATCTTCTCGTTGCGTGCCTCCAGGGTGTCGATGACGCGTACCGTGCCGTTGATGAAGGGCCCCTCTTCATCCGAGGTGATGAGAAACGCGATGGAGCCCTTGTGGTCCGGGTGCTCGGCCACGAAGCGCTCGGTCGCCACCACCATGGCGGCCAGAGACCCCTTCATGTCGGCGGCGCCCCGGCCATGGAGCATGCCGTCCTTGATGGTCGGCTCGAATGGCGGGGTGTCCCACTTCTCCAGGGGGCCGGCGGGTACCACGTCGGTGTGGCCGGCGAAGCAGAAGAGGGGACCCTCGCTGCCACGGCGTGCCCAGAGGTTGGTGGTGTCCTCAAAGACCATGGGTTCGATGACGAACCCCAGGCGCGCGAGGCGCTCCGCCATCAGGGTCTGGCACCCTTCATCCAGGGGGGTCACGGAGGGGCGGCTGATCAGATCCTTGGCCAGTGTGATGACGTCCGACATCGGTGTTCCTTAACAGAAAAAGTTAACGGGAGAAGAGGGATTGATAGAGGTCTGCCTTGAAGCCCAGGGTCAGGGTGCCGTCCTGGTCCAGCAGCGGGCGCTTGATCATGGCCGGGTGGGCCAGCAGCAGATCACGGGCCTTGGCGGTGTCGAGCCCCTGTTTTTCTGCTTCCGGCAGGGCGCGGAAGGTGGTGCCACGGGTGTTGAGCAGGGCTTCCCAGCCCAGCTTGGCGAGCCAGAGATCGAGCTGTTCCGGGCTCAGACCGTCGGCGCGGTGATCGTGAAAGCGGTAATCGATACCCGCCTCCTCCAGCCACTTGCGGGCCTTCTTGATGGTGTCGCAGTTCTTGGGGGAAATGCCGTAAAGAACGACTTTGCACTCGGTTTTGTTTTCCATGGAGGTCACCGTGGTTCCGTTTGATGGGCAGTAGCATACAGACGATCACCATGCGTGGAAACGGGGTTGCTTGGGGCTGATCGTCTGACTGATGACTGGCATTGCTGGACTGTGGATTGATGTGGCAAAAATGATATCAACTGGTTATTGATTGATGTGCCGAGCCTCTGATAGGCTCACCTCATCTTAGATTTCAACCTTGCTCACCTGTTTCTTGATGTGGGCCAATGCAAAGGAGTTGTCATGGGTCGTCTCCCGAAGGCGTATTCATACATTCGGTTCAGTACCCCCAAGCAGGCTCAGGGGGACAGCTACCGTCGTCAGATCCAGCAGGCCATCGATTACTGTGCCAAACACAATCTTGAGCTTGATGAAAAAGCGATTGAAGACTTCGGGGTGAGTGGATTTCGTGGCAGCAATTGGACTGATGGTGCATTAGGGCGTTTCATTGAGGCAGTGAAGAGCGGGGCAATTGCGAAAGGCTCTTACTTGTTGGTCGAATCAATGGACAGGCTGAGCCGACAGACGGTTCTGAAGGCCTTTTCTCAGTTCATTGAAATACTCAATGCGGGGATCGCGGTCGTTACGCTCTCTGATGGTGAAATCTTTCGTGCGACCGATGATGGTAATAACTTTGATTTCGCAAAGCTAATCATCTCTATCGTCTACATGGCTCGTGCGAATGATGAGTCAGAGATGAAGAGCCGCCGGAGCCGTGCCGCATGGTCAAACGGTCGTAAAGAGGCCAGAGAGAGCAACAAGGTGATGACTAACTCTCGCCTGCCTACATGGCTAACTAGGGAAGGGGAGCGGATTGTTCCAATCCCAGAGCGTGCCGCTATCGTGAATGAGATGTTCGAGATGGCCAAGTCCGGTTGCGGTTATGAACAGATCGCCAAGGCTTTTTTAGAAAAGGGCTACAAGACGTTCGGCAAAGAAGCTGACTGGCGTCCGGCAGGAATTCAGGCGGTCATCAAGAGCCAAGCTGTGATCGGTGTTTTCCAGCCACACGTTATCGAGAACGGCGAGCGGGTGCCTGATGGGGAACCGATTTTGGGGTACTACCCCACGATAGTGTCCCCCGCCTTGTTTGAAGAGGTGCAGCACCTCATAGGCACGAGAAGCAAGCATAGTGGCTCCTATCGCAAAGGCACTTATAGCAACCTCTTTAGTGGTGTTCTCCGCTGCCAGTGTGGTGAATTGCTTCGATATCACAACAAGGGCAAAGCTGGGAACCCGCGTAATTACCTTGTTTGCCCTAAGCAAAACATAACTGGGTGCAACCTGCCGAATATGCTCTATGACAAGGTTGAACCTCAGCTCTTGCAGGCAGTCAGCTTGCTATCTGCGGTGATGGGGCAAAGAGGGGCGGCATCTGAAAAGACACTTGCTCTGAAGGATGAGTTGGCGATTTTGCAAAGAAAGTTGGAACTGGAAGCCAAGAAGAGAAATAAAGCGGCCCAATCCATGTTGGAACTTGATGACGATGCAGTATTCCGAGAGCTGTTTACGCAATGCAAGGCCAATTGCCAAGCTTTAGAGGTACAAATCCACCAGCTTGAGGATGACATCACGGGGCGAGAGTTATCTGAGAAAACACTTGGAAAGATGATAGTCCCGGATGACCTAAACAATACTGAGCAGCGGCAACGATTTAACAGCCAGCTCAAGGCTGCGGTTAAAGAAATCAGCATTATCAGTACTGGCGACTCAGTGGCTGCTGTTTTCAAGGATCTTGATGGTCAGTTCATGTTAGAGCAGGCGTTTAAACCCAAACTGGCCGGGAGCAGCATTCGAGATATAAGTGGTGAGGAACTGCTCAGAACAACAGCCGAGGCTCCCTACATTGATGCCGACTGGGTGAAGGCCGAGAGCAACGAGTTCGAGTCTATCCATCACAAATCTGATTCCGAGTTTGACGATGATTTCGAGGACTTGAGCTCGGAAGCGTCGAAGTAAAGGTGCTGCAGGGAGTTACGTTGGACGTGACAGGTATTTTTATCGGACACCCTTCACAGGGAATCATCGACCCAAGAGCATTGCTGTCACAGATACCTGGCTTCAATGGGCGGTACAGTCAGTACGTGAGGCGGGCAATCAACAACATCCGGCAGCAGGTGCAAGGACTCGACCTGCCGGAGGTTCCTGAACCGGATAATGGATTGGGGACGTGGACTCCTTTACAAGCCTTAGCCGTGCTGACCTATGGCCCCAGTTCTCACCTGAACGCTGAGTTGATAGCGGAACTCGAGCGGTTGACCAGACAATCATTACCACGAGAGGAAGGTCAGAGCCGTTATGAGGCAGCATTTTACACAGAGTACCTAATTTCGCTGCGTGATTATTTTGAAGCACAGCAGCCGGGTTTGCGAATCGAAGTGATCCCGCAGTTCTCTTGCGGCCCTTACCGAATAGATTTCCGAGTCGATTTGCAGTGGTTCGACCCGGACGGAAAGTATTTTGACAAACCGCTCCGGCAGGAGGCGTACTTGCTGGAGTTTGACGAAGCCTATCATCTGGAGCCAGCGAACCGCCAAGCAGACCAGCAGCGTGATACTTGCATCGAGCAGCAGACGGGCCTCAGACCGCTCAGGATTCGCCATGAGGAGCAAGAGCTGTGGGCTACCATTTGCCGGACTCAGGGACGCATCCTAAGCGTTGAGGAGTACCTGCAAGGGCTGCTGGGGGCGATGGCAGAGCCGGGCAAAGGCCCACATATCGATATCACGCGAGAGTCTGCCCAGAGTGCTTATACCTGCGATTCTGCCGGGTATCTACGATATCCAGCTCAGCCGGGACGAGACCTTAAAGCGATTGCAGAACGGCTTGGCTGGCGGTTGAATCAGAGGCATAGCGGCAATCTGGCATATCACCGTCTGACCCCGCCGCGAGTGAAGGCCAATCGACACATTTCGGGGTGATGTGTCTGGTCGATTTGAGTCTCATCGACACATCCAACAACGTGTTCATGGGCTTTTCGGCGACATGTGTCTGATGTGTCGCTTGTTCCAGCCCGATATAGATACCCGTTTAGTTACTCAGACTCTTATCTATTTACTGCACCGAGGGGGGAGCCTACAAGCCACCCGAAGGAGACAAATCAAGAAGATAGCAACGATCTCGCCCCGTTGGCGGCCCTGAAAAAACAATCCCGAACCCCACCAGCACAAGGAAAACGAGCAGGCAACATTCAGACCCTACGCCGGTATAAGCGAGATGGAGATCTACACCATAGGAGAACCCCATGGAATACATCACATCTGGCCCCTTGTCGGGAGCCATCCAGCAAGGAGAAGGCGTATGAATGAGCAGCAAGGAAACCCGTTACTGAAAGCGTTGGAGGCGGCACTGCTAGCAGCCTTGGGCGTCCTCATCAAGGAGGCCGTCAACTCGATGCAGACACCGCCGCCCCCGCCGAAGGAGCCGGACGCTCAATAGACCATGCCTGTGTGACAGACCGGAAGCCCCCCGGCAACCCCTGTCACACGGGTTGGTTTTCGAGTTTTGACACGTTTTTCTTGCAGGGTCTTGAACCTATTGGAGGCCATCATGGCAATCATCGGGTATGCCCGTGTCTCGACCACGGGGCAATCGCTGGAGCAGCAACTGACAGCTCTGGCGGAGTGCGAAAAAGTTTTTCAAGAGAAGGTCAGCGGTAGCAAGACGGATAGGCCGCAACTACAGGCAATGCTCGAATTTGCCCGGTCTGGGGACGTGCTAAAAGTGACCAAGTTAGATCGACTCGCTCGAAACACCCGTCACTTGCTGGAGATCACAGACCAGTTACACGCCAAAGGGGTAACATTACAGATCCAGAATCTGGGCATCGACACGGCCACTCCGACAGGTAAGCTAATGCTGACCATGATCGGGGCCATCGCCACGTTCGAGCGGGAAATCATGCTAGAGCGTCAGGCGGAAGGAATCGCCTTGGCTAAGGCCAAAGGGGTCTACAAGGGCCGGAAGCCGACAGCGATGGAGAAGCGGGATGAGGTGCTGCATCTTCTATCGCAGGGCATCGCTAAGGCATCAGTGGCAAAGCGGCTGGGTATCAGCGTGTCGAGTGTCCATAGAATTGCTTGTCAACCTTGAGTTGCTTGGGCATGATTTTGTACCGAGTACCCCCTCATTAACTGGGTGTATATCAACCACGATTCAGAGAATGGATTTTGAAATGAAGAAAATTGCAATTCTATTTTCAGTAGCATTAATGACTGCATGTTCATCAAGTTCATCAGCATCATTGCCAGTAAAAGTTATTGATGCTAAAGCAGCAGAGAGCTGCAAGCTCATTGATGTAGTATCAGGAACTGAGATTTTCAGCTTGACGGTAGATAAGAACGTTGCATTGGCAAGACAGAATGCTGCAAATGAGGCTATCAAGCTAGGAGCTAATGCTGTTGTCATTACAGGTACTGACGTTACCGCAAATGGTAATTCGGCAACTGTTACGATGAATGCATATTCGTGCAACTGATCCAGTATTGGTGCTAGCAACCTCGGATATGAGGAGATGTGATCTTGATTGATCGCATCTTTTCATTGCCATCTATCGATAAGGGAGTGTTCATACAGTGAAGTTATCAGGGATTGTATGTGTTCTGTGTGGTGTTTTTCTTACTTCTAATGCTATTGCTGCGATTTCTGAAGAGGGAAGTTCTGTACAAAAGTCCCTCTCTGAAGGCAAAAAATGTATGGCGACATGGAGTAATGAAAGTTCTAAGGAAGGCCAAAAGACAGAGATTTTCGCAGTGAGGGAGCTGGATGATAAGACCCAATACTACGTTTCTCACTCGAATGAGTACCCAAAGATATGGACTTGGGACTTTAGACTTATGGGCATCAAGTGCGAGTAGTGCCCTAAGCAAGCATCATATAGAAAAGCAGTCTGATGCTACGTTGAAAATAGGGTGCCCTGATAGCACTACCTGCGTAGTTGCTTGAATCACATGCGGTACAAACTAGTGGTGCAGTTGACAAAACGTTAAGTTATGCCTTCTCAATGAGATCTGTTTGTTACTAATTGGTGATGACATCGATGGTTCGAAGCCCAAGCATTCCTTGGGCTTTTTTGTGGTCTATTCAATAAAAACAGCTCGCAGTTCTTGATGCCATAGAGGGTGGTGGCCATGGGGGATCCTTTGTCTGCGGGCCGGCGGCCCTGAAATCGTGCAAGGGCCCGATTCTGGCATTGTGGCCCCCCCATGGCAACGCTCATGGCCGGATGGGCTGGTTTTACCAGTCAGGCCGAATGGAGAAGGGAGGGAGCCGCGCGCCAGCACACGCTGGTCTGGGACGGGATGCGCTGCGGTATCAAAGGGGGAGACCGGGGGCAGGAGGCCCTTATGCTGCACGCCTGGCCGGATAGGACGACAGGGGGCAGGGCGTCTCACAGGGACACACACCTGGCCTGGGGCCGGGGAAGAAACGGTGGGGGCCAAAAACCAGAACGCGCCTGCTGGTCTGGGCGCGTTCCGGATTCAGGGGGCGGCACTCAGTGCAGGGTGGTCCACTCGTGATCGAAGACCCGTGCCCGCTCCCAGGGGGCATCCGGCAGGCTGGAGGAGAGGCCGGCGTATTTGCCCACGTCATCCATCACGATGGCGGAGAGAATGGGCAGGTGATTTTCGGTGCAATACATGCGGATGCGTTGCAGCAGGGTGCGCAGTTCATCCTGGCACTGCTCCAGCCCGGCCTGCCTGGCCAGTTTGGAGTAACGAATGGTGGTGCGTTCCTTTGCAGACTCGACGAGGATGTCCCACAGCTTGCAGTCGCAGGTCGGGGTGCCTGCGGTGGCTTGGTTTGTCATAACTCTCTCCGGTGCGAAATGGTCGCTCTGTGTCGACGGGCATCTTGGCCAGTTCACCCCGGCGGGATGTTGATCCAACGCAAACAAAGTGGCGGTTGTCGGTCAGGGATACCCTGGGGAGCATTCTAGATCCAGTTCTGTGATGTTAAATGTCGTTTTTAGTTTTATTTTTGGAATAAAAATCTACAACCGTTTGCTTTTTCCATCTTTATTGATGGTGATCAAGAGGAAAGGGGAGATCCACCACTAGATTGCGCTTTTCGATAATCTTGTCAGGAGTGCACCTTGGAACTCGTCTTCGTCTTGCTCGTGCTGATCGCCGTGGTCTACGGCATCGTCAAGGATTACAACCCGCAGGCGGTGCTGGCGCTGGCGGGCATGGCCCTCTTTGCGGTGGCCTACTGGCTGGGATTGCACCCCATTCTGCCCGCCGACAAGAGCACCGGCTTCGCCCTGTTCGACCTGTTCGAGGTGTTCAAGGGGATCTTCTCCTACCGTGCGGCGGGGCTCGGCCTCACCATCATGGCGGTGGCGGGCTTTGCCACCTACATGTCCCATATCGGCGCCTCCCAGGCCCTGGTGCGGGTGGCGGTCAAACCGGTGGCGGGCATCCAGTCCAGCTACCTGATGCTGGCCATCTGCTACCTGGTGGCGGTCTTCGTCTCCCTGTTCGTCACCTCCGCCACCGGCCTTGGCCTGCTGTTGATGGTCACCATGTACCCTGTGATGCGCAACCTCGGCATCAGCCCGGCTTCCGCCTGCGGCGTCATCGCCACCTCCCAGGCGTTCGAAATCGGCCCGACCCAGACCAACGCCATCTTCTCCGCCGGTCAATCCGGCATGGATCCCACCAGCTACTTCGTCGACTACCAGATCTGGCTGGTGGCCCCCATGCTGCTGGTGACCATGGTGCTGCACTTCTTCTGGCAGCGGCACTGTGACCGTCAGGAGGGCTGGGATCCGGCCCTGCATCGCGGCGAGCACGCGGAGCTTGACGAAAAAGGGGCGGACGAGGTGGCCGCGCCAACCTGGTACGGCCTGCTGCCCATCATCCCCTTCGTGCTGATGATGACCTTCTCCAAGCTCCTGGTGACCAGCATCAGCGTCAGCGTGGAGGTGGCCATGCTGCTGTCGGTCTTTATCGGCATGCTGTGCGAGCTGCTGCGCACCCGCTCGGTGCGCACCGCCTTCGCGGGGCTGTCGAGCTTCCTCGACGGCATGGGCAAGGTGTTCGGCCCCGTGGTGGCGCTCATCGTCTGTGCCGAGCTCTTCGCCGAATCCCTCAAGGCCATCGGCGCCATCGATACCCTGCTGCACTCTGCCAGCAATGCCGGCATCGGCAGCGGCCTGATGACCCTGGTGATGGTGGGGCTCATCATGGTGGCGGCGGTCATCATGGGCTCGGGCAACGCAGCCTTCCTCAGTTTCTCCTCCCTGGCCCCCGCGGTGGCAGCCAAGTTTGGCGTGCCAGCGGTGACCATGCTGCTGCCGATGCAGCTCGCCTCGAGCATCGGCCGCACCGTCTCCCCCATCGCGGCGGTGCTCATCGCCTGTGCGGGCATCGCCAAGGTCTCTCCCTTCGTGGTGGTCAAGCGCACCAGCGTGCCCATGGCGGGGGCCCTGGTGACGGCGCTGCTCCTCAACTATCTGCTGTTCATGTAAAGGCTCTGGTGTAGTAGAGGCGGCGGCCAGTTGATCCACGCTGGCCGACCGCCGTTGACGAGACGGCGTCGAGTGCCCGCCCACTCTTATCGTTGCAAAAACAGTCTGTGTTTTACGCAGATTGTTCCATGGAGAAGACAATGAACGACCTCACGCGCCCGTTTTCCCTCGATACCTATCTGGCGGATCTCGCCCCGCTCATCAACCTCGACTGCGGCACCCGCACCCCGGCCGGGGTGGCCCGGGTCGCCGACATCATGACCGAGAAATATGAGGCCATCGGCTGGCAGGTGACCCGCCACCAGTTCGCCGCCGAGTGCGGCCCCTGCCTCGAGGCAACCAATGCCCCGGGGGCGGATCACTACGACGTCATGCTGGTGGGCCACATGGACACCGTCTTCCCCGAGGGGACGGCGGCCAAGCGACCGCTGAAAATCGAAGGCAATCAGGCCTTTGGCCCCGGCGTCTCGGACATGAAGAGCGGCCTGCTCTCTACCTGGTATGCCTTGAAAGAGCTGGACCCGGCCGTGCTGGCCAGGCTCAAGGTGCTGGTTTGCTGCAACTGCGACGAGGAGATTGGTTCCCCCTGGTCCAAAGCGTGGCTGGTGGAGCGGGCCAGACAGAGCGGCTGCGTGCTGGTGGCCGAGGCGGCCCGCCCGAGCGGGGATCTCATCAGCGCCCGCAAGGGCAATGCCAAGTACCGCATCACCTTCCACGGCAAGGCCTCCCATGCCGGTTCGGCCCTGGCACAAGGGATCTCCGCCATCACGGAGCTGGCCCACTGGGTGCTCGCCATCAACCAGCAGGTCAACATGGAAACCGGTACCACCATGAACGTGGGGGTGGTGCAGGGGGGGACCGGCGTCAACGTGGTGCCCGACTTTGCCGAGGCGATCGTGGATCTGCGCTTCTGGCGCAACGAAGAGGCGCAGGCGGTGCACGACCGGCTCACCTTCATGGCCAACAACCCCTTCCTCGCCGGTTGCCGGGTCGAGGTGGCGCGCCAGAGCTTCAAGCCCGCGATGCGCCCGAGCGGCGACACCGAGGCCCTGATGGCGCTGGTGGAGGCGGCAGGCAGGGAGGAGGGCGTCCCCTTCACCTGGCTGGAGGCGGGGGGCGGCTCGGATGCCAACTTCACCGCCGCCGCAGGCGTGCCGTCCCTCGATGGCTTCGGCCCCATGGGGGGTGGCTTTCACTCGGAGGCGGAATTCCTGCTGCTGGAGAGCATCGAGCCGCGCATCCGCCTGCTTAAGCGGGTGCTGGGCAAGCTGGCCAGATAGCGCTGCATGACAAGCAAAACGGGAGGCCAGCGCCTCCCGTTTTTTATGTGTCGCCCTCGTGAGAGGTCATTCCTCGTCCTCCTGCAGATAGGCGAGGTGCTCCTGGCGCGCCACCTGCCAGTGGCCGAGCGTCAGCGGCGCCGCAAACCCGGGGCCGTCGGTCACCATGGTGTGGTACTCCCCCTGCTCGCCGCAGGCATCGAAGCCATCCCGATCCGCCAGTTGCTGCAGATCGCTGAGGGTGCCAGCATCGAGCCTGCGCCCCACCCACTCGGGGGCCAGTACCCGGGTATCGACGCAGGAGAGGTGGGCGACGATGCCGCGGGTCAGCATGTCCGCCAGCAGCGCCTCGCGGGGTTGCTGCCAGAGCGGGGTGTGGACGGTGAGCCCCAGGGGGCGACAGCGCTCGCGGATCCAGTTCGGTGCGCCCCCCACGCTGTCGATGTCGCCGGTGACGACCCCATCGAGTTGCCACTCCTCTTTCAATGCCGCCAGGGCCCGCTCATAACCGAGATCGAAGGGCGCCTCGATGGTGACCAGCCGATGGGGCAGTGCGAGGGCCGCCGCCTGCCGACGCACCTGTGACAGGGGATGGGCCAGAAAGCGGGGGGGCGGGCGGGGCAAAGGTGACCAGGGCCGCCACCTGATGGCCCGCTTCCCGGGCGTGGCAGAGGGCCTGCATGGCATCTTTGCCGCCGCTCCAGAGCAGGATGACGCGAGACATGGGGGATTTCCGCTGAATAAAAGAGGGCTCATGCTACCCAGAGTGGGGGGCGATGGCAAAGCGCGGGCCGGGGATGCGGGGATAAAAAAGCGGCTCCCACGGGGGAGCCGCTCGCACTGGATGCCTGTTACAGCAGGATGCTGGTCAGGATGAAGCCCAGGGTACAGGAGGTCACCACCCCGATGAGGCCCGGAATGATGAAGCTGTGGTTGATGATGAACTTGCCGATGCGGGTGGTGCCGGAGCGGTCGAAGCCGATGCAGGCGAGATCGCTCGGGTAGGTCGGCAGCACGAAGTAGCCGTAGCTCGCCGGCAGGAAGGCGATGAGCAGCTTGGGTTCGACCCCCAGCGCCAGCCCCATGGGGGCGATGGCGGTGAGCGCCGCGGCCTGGCTGTTCACCAGCTTGGAGATGAGGAAGAGCA
Source organism: Aeromonas sp. TW 6 (assembly GCF_013168745.1). Taxonomy (NCBI): domain Bacteria; kingdom Pseudomonadati; phylum Pseudomonadota; class Gammaproteobacteria; order Aeromonadales; family Aeromonadaceae; genus Aeromonas; species Aeromonas sp. TW 6. The sequence goes on from NZ_JABERS010000003.1 coordinate 33,608, forward strand.
CCAGGGCGTAGGTCCAGGGCTGGGCCTGTACCACGTGGGCCAGGGTCTCCTTGAGCAGCGGCATGTGGGCCTGGAAGAAGGTTTCGCTCATCCAGGCGACCCCGAACACGGAGAAGATGGCGACCATGCCCGCCTTGAAGACGGCGCCGTTGGCGATCTCCCCCGGCTTGACCTTGCAGCGCATCAGGATGATGGCGCCGGCGATCAGCATCATCATCTGGATCACCAGGTTCATGGAGAGGGGGCCCGTCTTCTCCTTGATGGTGAAGACGGGGCGCAGCGCCTCATCGGCCCCCAGCAGCACCACGGCAGCGATGGCGGCGAAGAAGATCCAGGTGGACCAGTAGGCCTCTTTCGGGAACTTGGTGTTGAGCAGGGTTTCACCACCGCCGTAGATGAAGTCCCGCTGGGCAGGGTCCTTGATCTTGGCCTGGAACTCCTCGTCCTTGTCCAGATCCTTGCCGCGGCGCAGGCTCCACAGGGCCGCCATCATGACCCCCGTGAGCGAAGAGGGGATGGCGACCATCAGGATGTCGAGCAGACCGTAGGCCTGACCCACGCCGTGAGCTGCCGCCAGGATGGAGACCATGGAGACCACGGCCACCGAGACCGGCGAGGCGCAGATGGCCATCTGGGAGGCAACGGACGCCACTGCCATGGGGCGCTCCGGACGGATGTTCTTCTGCAGCGCGATGTCGGCGATGATGGGGAACATGGTGTAGACCACGTGGCCGGTGCCGCACAGGAAGGTGAGGGTCCAGGTGGTGAGCGGCGCCAGCAGGGTGATGTACTGGGGGTGGCGGCGCAGCAGACGCTCGGCCACCTGCATCATCAGGTTGAGACCGCCGGCGGTCTGCAGGGTGGCGGCGCAGCCAATGACCGCCAGTATGGTCAGCATCACTTGCACCGGCGGCTCGCCCGGCACCAGGCCGAAGACGAAGGTCAGCAGGAACAGACCGATACCGCTGATAAGACCCAGCCCCATGCCCCCGAAGCGGGTACCCAGCAGCAAGCAGCCGAGTACCACCAAAAATTCCATCAAGATCATTCCATTACCTCGTGTGTTTTATCCATGTCCCCATCGGCCAGCTGCCCGGGATCCGCTGTCATTAATTACCCCTGAAGGGTTAATGGATATTTTGTCACCCCTAAAGGGGTAAAAAATTGCGTTGCTTCAACAACCGGCTTTTTTCCGATTTAAGTGCATAAAAACTACGGTTCAGCCCTTGAACAGGGGGCCGCGTCCTGGCGCACACCAGATAAATGACGGGAAAGATGGGGGAGCGCACAGGGTTGGGCATGCAAAAGGCGGGAATAACGGGGGCAGGAAGAGCGAGGCGGGCATAAAAAAAGCCGACCCCGGGGGTCGGCTTTTGCACGGTGCGAGTGGGCGGGTCGCCTTAGAACTCGGCGGTGCGGGGAGTACGGGGGAAGGGGATCACGTCGCGCACGTTGCCCATGCCGGTCACGTAGACCACCAGGCGTTCGAAGCCCAGACCGAAGCCGGAGTGGGGCACGGTGCCGTAGCGACGCAGATCGCGGTACCACCAGTAGTCTTCCTTGTTCAGACCCATCTCGGCCAGACGGGCATCCAGCACCTCGAGACGCTCTTCACGCTGGGAGCCGCCGATGATCTCGCCGATCCCCGGGGCCAGCACGTCCATGGCGGCAACGGTCTTGCCGTCGTCGTTGAGGCGCATGTAGAAGGCCTTGATGTCCTTCGGATAGTTCTTCACCACCACCGGGGACTTGAAGTGCTCCTCGGCCAGGTAGCGCTCGTGCTCGGAGGAGAGATCGATGCCCCAGGAGACCGGGAACTCGAAGCTCTTGCCGCAGTTTTGCAGCACGTCGATGGCGTCGGTGTAGTCAATCTGGGCGAAGTCGGAGGCGACGAAGCGCTCCAGACGACCGATGGCGTCCTTGTCCACGTGCTGGGCGAAGAACTCCAGATCGTCGCGGCGCTCGGTCAGCACGGCGTTGAAGACGTACTTCAGCATGGCTTCGGCCAGGGCGGCGTTGTCTTCCAGATCGGCGAAGGCCACTTCCGGCTCCACCATCCAGAACTCGGCCAGGTGGCGGCTGGTGTTGGAGTTTTCGGCGCGGAAGGTCGGGCCGAAGGTGTAGACCTTGGACAGGGCGCAGGCGTAGGTTTCGACGTTCAGCTGGCCGGACACGGTCAGGAAGGTCTCCTTGCCGAAGAAGTCCTTGTCGTAGTCCACCTTGCCTTCGGGGGTGCGCGGCAGGTTTTCCATGTCCAGGGTGGAGACGCGGAACATCTCGCCGGCCCCTTCGGTGTCGGAGGCGGTGATGAGGGGCGCCGCGATCCAGAGGTAGCCCTGTTCGTGGAAGAAGCGGTGAATGGCCTGGGAGAGGCAGTTGCGCACCCGGGTCACGGCACCGACGATGTTGGTGCGGGCACGCAGGTGGCCCTGCTCGCGCAGGTACTCGATGCTGTGGCGCTTGGCAGACATGGGGTAGGTGTCCGGATCTTCGACCCAGCCCACCACCTTGACCTCGGTGGCCTGCAGTTCGAACGCCTGGCCGCTGCCCTGGGACTCGACCACGGTGCCGGTCACTTCGACGGAGCAAGCTGTGGTCAGACGTTGCACTTCATTCTCGTAATTGGCCAGGGTATTGGGGGCGACGGCCTGCACCGGATGGAAGCAGGAGCCATCGGAAACGGCCAAAAATGAGATCCCCGCCTTGGAATCGCGGCGGGTCCGGATCCACCCTTTCACAGTCAGGGTGGTGCCGACCGAATACTTACCGGCCAGCACATCAACTACGGATGCGTGCGTCATCGAAATATTGTCTCCAGCTTGTTCTTGCAGCGCTATTTGCAACACTAGGGGTCTGGCCCGGGCGCAGTTGGCCCACCATGGCAGACTAAGCCGTTCATCTTACCCGCGCAGGTTTGATAAACAAGCAAAAATGTCGGACCCTTGCGGGGATTTCCCCATGCATCGTGCATGGATCATGGCGGCTGGACGGGGGTGAGGGTGAAGGAGCGCAGGCGGGGGCCGGATGGCTGGATACGGGTGTTGCAGGGGCTGGTGATCCTCTGCTGGGGCGGCTTTGTCGCCCTGCTCTCCCTCTATCACTTCGCCCGGCCAGAGGTGGCTTACGGCTTTCTGGTCTATGGGGGCGTCAAGGTGCGCCAGAGCTGGGACCCCCTGCTTACCCCCTGGCTGGAGCGCGGGCTCTGGGGTTGCTGCCTGCTGACCCTGGTGGTGCTGGTGCTGGCCCGTGGCCGCAGCCGCCGACAGGAAGATGCCCGCCACGTCAATCTCTTCATCCTGCTGCTGATCCTGGTGGCCTGCCTGCTGCTTTACTACCGGGGCTGAGGGCCGTCGCCGTCATCCATCCCCTGAGAGGCGGGGCGCTTGCCTATCTGGCGCTCCACGCTGTCGAGCATCTGGTTGTAGGCGAGCGCCACCCGGCCAATCTCGTCCCCTTCATCCCCCTCCAGCCTGTGGCCGAAGTCGTTGCGATCGGTGGCCTCCTCCATGGAGCGGGTCAGCTGGTTGAGAGGGCGGACTATCCAGGTGCGGATGACCCAGAGGGTGAGCAGGAGTCCCAGCCCGAAGATGAGGGTGAGGCTCAGGGCCGAGGTGAGGATGTTCTGCTCCACCCGGGTAAACAGGTTGTCGAGGGAGTAGTCAAAACGCACCGCTCCCAGTACGGTGTTTTCCGGCACCTGGTGGCAGCTGGTGCAGTCGGTACCGCGAAAATCCTTTCTGGCCAGCAGCGGGCGGGTCACCACCAGCCGGCTGTGCATGCCGTCATGCTCTACCTCCAGGCTCCCCTTGCCCGCCAGCGCCAGGGCATCAAACCTGTCCTTCGGGGCCTCGACGTCACGGCCCGGCCCGTACTGCTTGTTGACCGCCGCCCCGCGCACGATGCGGGCATCTTCCACGTGGGCGTGATGGAGAAACTTGGCGCGCAGGGTGTCGCGGGCGTCCATCTTGCCGGTCAGCATCAGCATGTTGAGGCCGTCGAAGTAGGCCTCGGTCTGCTCGCGGCTCTGTTCCTTGATGAGGGTCAGGATGAGGTCACGCTCGCGCACCGCCTGATAGGCCGCGGAAAACACCAACACCATGGAGAAGATGAAGAGCAGGAAGAAGTTGATCTTGGCAGCAATGGAGAGGCGCATGGGACTGGTACATCTGTTGGGTAAAACCCGCGCAGTCTACTCTCCTCGCCGGACGGGTTTTGGTGTCTTGCTCACATTCTGATGAAAAAGCGCCGAAAGGCCCTGCGTTCTCATGCAGGGCCCGTTCAACCGGACTCAATATTCGCCGCTGGTGATGGCCTCGTGGATGGCGCCGGTCAATACCCGCAGCTCTTCAGGGGTGATGACGAAGGGGGGCATCAGGTAGATGAGCTTGCCAAAGGGACGGATCCAGGCGCCCAGCTCCACGAACTTGCGCTGGATGCGCGCCACGTCCACCCGCTCCTTCATCTCCACCACCCCGATGGCGCCGAGCACCCGCACATCCGCCACCGCCGGGTGCAGGGTCAGTTCCACCAGTTCGGTTTTGAGTTGGTGTTCGATGGCTTGCACCCGCGCCTGCCAAGGCGAGGCGAGCAGCAACTCGATGGAGGCGTTGGCTACCGCGCAGGCGAGCGGGTTGCCCATGAAGGTGGGGCCGTGCATGAAGACGCCCGCCTTGCCGTCACACACGGTGCGAGCCACATGCTCGGTAGTGAGCGTGGCCGACAGCGTCAGGTAGCCGCCGGTAAGCGCCTTGCCCAGGCACATGATGTCGGGGCTGATCCCCGCCCAGTCGCAGGCAAAGAGCTGGCCGGTGCGGCCAAAGCCGGTGGCGATCTCGTCGGCTATGAGCAGCACGCCGAATTCGTCGCACAGGGCGCGCACCCACTGCAGGTAGCGAGGGTGATAGAAGCGCATGCCACCTGCCCCCTGGACGATGGGTTCGAGCACGATGGCGGCAATTTCCTCGTGATGATCCGCCACCAGGGTGGCCAGCTCCACCACGCTCTGCTCGTCCCACTGGGCGTGGAAGCGGCAGCTTGGCGCTTCGACGAAATGGTGTTCGGGCAGGAAGCCCTGGTAGAGCTCGTGCATGCCGCCATCCGGGTCGCACACGCTCATGGCGCCGAAGGTGTCGCCGTGATAGCCGCCCCGAAGGGCAACGAATTTGGCGCGGGGCGTCCCTTTGGCATGCCAGTACTGCTGGGTCATCTTGAGGGCCACCTCCACCGCCACCGAGCCGGAATCCGCCAGAAAGACCCGATCCAGCCCCTTCGGGGTGATCTCCACCAGTTTGCGGCAGAGCTCGACCGCCGGGGCATGGGTCAGGCCGCCAAACATCACGTGGGACATCTTGCCGAGCTGGGCGGTGGCGGCCGCGTCCAGTTCCGGCACCTGATAGCCGTGAACGCAGGCCCACCAGGAGCTCATGCCATCCACCAGCTCGCGCCCGTCCGTCAGGGTGAGGGTCACCCCTTTGGCGCTGGCCACTTCATAGCAGGGCAGGGGATGGGTGAGGGAGGTATAGGGGTGCCAGACGTGGTGCAGGTCGAATTCTTGATTGGTCATTTTGTGCTCTGTTGTCAATTGATTTGATCTGGTCGGTGTTGACAGTCTACGCGTGCTCTCTACACTAGCCAACAATTTCAGCCACTTGGCTTCGCGCACGCCCTGGCGTCGCGCTGTCCAGCTGGCGGGTCTTGCGGCGAACGCTCTCTTGAGCGCGGCGCAGGATCCCACCAATAACAACCGGAAGCCATGTATGAATGCTCTCACCGCGGGTGCCCACGCCCTTCGTCACGACTGGACCCTGTCCGAGGTTCAGGATCTCTTTGCCCTGCCATTCAACGATCTGCTGTTCCAGGCCCAGATTGTGCACCGCGCCCATTTCGACCCGAACGAGGTGCAGGTAAGCACCCTGCTCTCCATCAAGACCGGGGCCTGCCCGGAAGATTGCAAATATTGTCCCCAGAGCGCTCGCTACCACACCGGGCTCGAGACCGAGCGGCTGATGGAGGTGGAAAAAGTGCTGGAGCGGGCCCGGGAGGCCAAGGCCAACGGCTCGTCCCGCTTCTGCATGGGGGCGGCCTGGCGCAACCCGAAAGAGAAGGACATGCCCTATATCCTGCGCATGATTGAAGAGGTGCGCGGGCTCGGCATGGAGACCTGCATGACGCTCGGGATGCTGACCGCCGATCAGGCGGCGCGTCTCGGGGCTGCTGGGCTTGATTACTACAACCACAACCTCGACACCTCGCCGGAGTTCTACGGCGACATCATCACCACCCGCACCTATCAGGACAGGCTCGACACCCTGGAGCATGTGCGCGGTGCCGGCATGAAGGTCTGCTCCGGCGGCATCGTCGGCATGGGGGAGCAGGCGAAAGACCGTGCGGGCCTCTTGATGGCGCTCGCCAACCTGCCCCGCCACCCGGAGAGCGTGCCCATCAACATGCTGGTCAAGGTGAAGGGGACGCCCCTGGAGAACCAGGAGAACCTGGACCCGTTCGAATTTATCCGCACCATCGCCGTGGCGCGCATCATGATGCCGGCCTCCCACGTGCGCCTCTCCGCCGGGCGGGAGAAGATGAACGAGCAGATGCAGGCCATGTGCTTTATGGCCGGGGCCAACTCCATCTTCTACGGCTGCAAGCTGCTGACCACCCCCAATCCGGACGAGAACAGCGACATGCAGCTCTTCAAGCGCCTTGGCATTCGCCCCGCCCAGCGGGCCCAGAAGCCGGATCAGGTTCAAGAGGAGGAGCTGCTGGCCGAGGTGAACCGCCAGAGCGAGCCGAGCGAACTCTTCTACGATGCCACCCGTTCCCGCGCTGATGTCCTCCGTCCATGATGACGCCCGTTGTTACCGGCCCCTTTGCCCTGGGGGAGGCGCTGGCCGAGCGTGAACAGGCCACCCTGCTGCGCCGACGCACCCCGGTGGATGTGGCGAGCGGCGGGCGGATCCGGGTCGGGGGGCGCGATTACCTCAACGTCTCTGGCAACGACTACCTGGGCCTTGCCGGTCACCCCGCCATCAAGGCCGCCTTCACGGCGGGGGTGGCGCAATATGGCGCGGGGGCAGGTGCCTCGCCCCTGGTGACCGGCTACAGCCGCGCTCACCAGCAGCTGGAAGAGACGCTTGCCGACTGGCTCGGGGTGGAGGCGGTGCTGCTGTTCAACTGTGGCTTCTCCGCCAATCAGGCGGTGCTCAAGGCCCTGCTCGGCAAGGATCACCTGCTGTGGCAGGACAGGCTCAACCACGCCTCCCTGCAGGAGATGGGGAGCCAGCTCCCCTGCAAGATGAAGCGCTTTTGCCACAACGACATGGCGGCCCTTGAGCGGCTGCTTGAGCCAAACCGGGGCCTGATCGTCTCGGAAGGGGTCTTCAGCATGGACGGGGATCAGGCCCCCTGGGCTGAGCTGGCAACACTCGCATCCCGAAGCGGCAACTGGCTGATGATTGACGATGCCCACGGCCTCGGCGTGCTGGGTGCCGAGGGGCGCGGCACCCTGGCGGCCCAGGGGGTGAACCCGGCCAGCGTGCACATCCAGATGGGGACCTTCGGCAAGGCGCTCGGGGTGGCCGGCGCCTTTGTGGGCGGCAGTCGCGAGCTGGTGGAGTACCTGGTCAATTTTTCCCGCCACTATGTCTACAGCACCCATATGCCCCCCGCCCAGGCGTGCGCCGTGCGCCAGAGCATCGAGCTGGTACGCGTAGCCGACGAGGCCCGTGCCCACCTGGCTCGCCTTGTCGCCCGGTTCCGGCAGGGGGTGCAGGCGCTCGGCTGGCGGCTTGGGGCAAGCGATACCCCCATCCAGCCGCTGCTGGTGGGGGAGAGCGTCGCTGCCCTGCAACTGGCCGAGCGGCTGCGGGAGCGCGGTGTCTGGGCCGGCGCCATCCGCCCGCCCACGGTGCCGGTCGGCACGGCGCGCCTTCGCATCACCCTGTGCGCCGCCCATGGCGAAGATGACGTGGATCGCCTGCTCGAGGCCCTGGGGCCCCGCCCATCCACCGACGAGAGAGGGGGCGCCCATGGTGCATGAGCGTTTCCAGTCGGTGGACAAGGCACAGCTCGCCCGCCGCTTCGGGGCGGCGGCCCGCCACTACGACGCCCACGCCCGCTTCCAGCAGGAGGTGGGGCAGTCGCTGCTGGCGCGCATGGACGAGGGGGGCGTGAAAGAGGTGCGCTCAGGGGCCGGGCTGGATCTGGGTTGCGGTACCGGTTTCTTCCTGCCTGCACTGGCGCCGCGCTGCGAGACGCTGACCGGGCTGGATCTCGCACCCGGCATGCTGGCCCAGGCGGCCCTTCGCGGCAGCGGAGCCCGCCTGGTGTGCGGCGACGCGGAGGGGCTGCCCTTTGCCGACCAGAGCCTGGACTGGGTTTTCTCCAGCCTGGCCCTGCAGTGGTGTGAGAGGCCGGCCCAGGCCTTTGCCGAGCTCAACCGGGTGCTCAAACCCGGTGGCCAGGTCTTCTTCTCGACCCTGCTTTCGGGGTCACTGTGGCAACTGCGGGAGGCCTGGCGGGCCGTGGATGGTCGTGACCATGTCAATCGCTTCCTGACGTTGCCCCAGTTGCAGCAGGCGGCCCGTGACGGGGGCTTCGAGGCCCCGGCACTCTGCCCGCTGACCTGGTCCCTCGCCTACCCGGCGCTCAGCGGACTGCTGCGCGACCTCAAGGGGATAGGCGCGAGCCAGGTCAACGACGAGCGGCCTGCGGGTCTGGGTCATCGCCAGCGCCTGGTGCGACTGGGGGAGGCCTACGAGCGCCACCGTCAACCGGACGGCCTGCTGGCCGCCAGCTACGAGGTCTGCCTCGGGCGCCTGGTGCGGCGCTGACACAAAAAGACCCGGCACACCCACCCCTTCAGCGGCAGGACGCGCGCCTGCCTTTCACCATGGATATCGGGGCGCCTCTGCGTCCCTGCACTGCATCGAGGAATCATCATGGGGACATCCTATTTCATCACGGGCACGGACACCGATGTGGGCAAGACCCTGGTGGCCCGCACCCTGTTGCTGGCGCTTGCCGCCAGAGGCATTCGCTGCGCCGGGTACAAACCGGTGTCGGCGGGCTGCACCCGCACCCCGGAGGGGCTTCGCAATCTGGATGCCTTGCTGTTGCAGCAGGCGGCCACGGTTGCGCTGCCCTACGAGCAGGTCAATCCCTATGCCTTCGAGCCGCCCATCGCCCCCCATATCGCCGCCCGTGAGCGGGGGGCGAGCATCCCCTTCGAGGGGCTGTCCGCCGGCTTGCGGGAGATTGAGGGAGCTGGGGCCGATCTCGTCATTGTCGAGGGGGCGGGGGGCTGGTTCCTGCCGTTGGATCATCAGCGTCTGCTCTCGGAGTGGGTCGCCCAGGAGCGGCTGCCGGTGATCCTGGTGGTGGGGGCCAGGCTGGGCTGCCTCAACCATGCCCTGCTCACCGTCAGCGCCATTCGTCAGCAGGGGTTGACCCTGGCGGGCTGGGTCATCAACCGGGTGGATCCGCACATGAGCCGCTACGAGGAGAACCTGGACACCTTGAAAGCCATGTTGCCGGCCCCATTTCTGGGGGAACTCCCCTTCGTGGACGCGGTGAATGAGGTGGATTTGCACCACTGTCTCGATGTGTCGCCCTTGCTCTGAGGCCAGACATTCAGCAAACATTCATCGAGTCTGTCTATTATCTGGGGCAAGTGTGGCATCGGTCGCCCCTGGGGCGCCCCGAACCATGCATCCATATCTCACAAGGAGTCAATATGAAGCGAATTATGCTATTCCTGGTGACCAACCTGGCCGTCATGCTGGTGCTGGGGGTGGTACTCAATATCCTGTTCTCGGTTCTGGGGATCAACAAGTCCAGCATTTCCGGTCTGTTGGTGTTCTGCGCCGTGTTCGGTTTTGGGGGTTCCTTTATCTCCTTGCTGATGTCCAAGTGGATGGCCAAGCGCAGCTATGGCGTCCAGGTCATCGAGCAGCCCCGCAACGAGACCGAGCACTGGCTGGTGAGCACTGTTGCCCGTCAGGCCCGTGAGGCTGGCATCAAGATGCCGGAAGTGGGGATCTACGACTCCCCCGAGATGAACGCCTTTGCCACCGGCGCCCGCCGTGACGACTCCCTCGTCGCCGTCTCCTCCGGTCTGCTCTACAGCATGAGCCGCGACGAGGCGGAAGCCGTGCTGGCCCACGAGGTGAGCCACGTGGCCAACGGCGACATGGTGACCCTGACCCTGATCCAGGGGGTGGTGAACACCTTCGTGATGTTCTTCGCCCGCATCGTGGCCGGCGTCATCAGCAACTTCTTCAGCTCCAACAACGAGGAAGAGAGCAGCAGCACCGGCGGTTTCGCCTACATGATCACCGTGTTCGTGCTGGAGATGGTGTTCGGCGTGCTCGCCTCCATCATCGTCATGTGGTTCAGCCGTCAGCGCGAGTTCCGTGCCGACGCCGGTGCCGCCAAGCTGGCCGGCCGCGACAAGATGATCGCCGCGCTCCAGCGTCTTGCCCGCGGTGCCGAGCCGCAGATGGAGGGTTCCATGATGGCGTTCGGCATCAACGGCAAGCGCTCCATGAGCGAGCTGTTCATGAGCCACCCGCCCATCGAGCAGCGCATCGCCGCCCTGCGTGGCTGATAGCCAGTCATCTAAAGAAAACGGCTGCCCTCGGGCAGCCGTTTTGCATTCCGGGGACGGGGTTTTGCCCCCCGATCACCCTATTTGATCACCAGATCCGTCAGGGGCACGGCGCAGCAGGTGAGGATCTTGCCCTCGGCACGCTCGGCGGCGCTGATGGCGGGGGCATCGGGGTGATCCACCTCGCCCGAGACCAGGGTCTGCTTGCAACTGCCGCAGATGCCGGCACGGCAGCTCCAGGGCAGCTCTACCCCCTGCTTGTTGGCCTGATCCAGCACGGTGCCCTGGTTGTTGCCCGCAAACTCCCGCTCGCCGATACGCAGTTGCACCGCCTGATGGGGGCGGGCCACCGAGAGCAGGGCCCCGCCAAAGCTCTCCTGGCGGATGCGCCCGGCCGGTACGCCGAGGGCGGTCAGCCGGTTGGCTGCATCGGCCATGAAGCCGTGGGGGCCGCAGATGAACACCTCCCGCTCCTGCAAATCCCGGATCCGGCCCAGGTGATCGTCATTCAGACGGCCGCTGAGCCCCTGCCAGTGTTTGTCAGGCTGGCTCAGGATCAGGGTGAGGGTCATTCCCTGCTGCGCCATGGCGTGCAACTCGCTGGCGGCAGGGATGTCTGCCTCGCTGCGACACAGGTGCATGAAGTGGACGTCACCGAGCTCTCCCCGTAGTGCCAGAGTGCGGGCAATGGAGAGCATGGGGGTGACACCGGATCCCGCCGAGAGCAGGAGCAGCCTGCGCTCGGACCCTAAGTGAAACTCGCCGGCCGGGGGGGCGGCCAGCAGGTGATCGCCCACGCGCAGCTCATGGTGCAGCCAGGGGGAGAGGCGGCCATCGGCCAGTTTCTTGACGCTGATGCTGTAACGCTCGGGCCGCTCCGGCGTGGAGCTCAGGGTGTAGCGGCGTTGAACCCGTGTGTTTTTGATATCGAGGCTGATGGGCAGGTGCTGTCCAGGCAGGTAGTCGGGCAGGGGCTCGCCGTCGGCGGCCTCGAACCAGAAGGTTTCCAGATCCCGGGCCAGGGGTTCCCGGGCAACGCACACCAGCTCCCGCTTTTTCGGGGCCGCGTTGGGGTAGACCGGCGCCCGGGCCCGCTCCAGCACCTCGATCTCGCTGCCCGCCTCAATCCACCCCTCGTTCAGGGCCACCAGATTCTGGCCGAAGTAGACCTCACCATCTTCGCCACGGCGGTAGCGGGTGAGGGTGGCCAGCGGCTCTTTCAGGGCATTGAAGCGCTCCGTGCCTGCCTCCACCGTGGTCATGATGCAGCGGCTGCACGGCTTGTCCACCCGAAACTCCACCTCGCCGATGCGGATCCGCTTCCAGCCATCCTCTTCGAAGGGGCGGGTGCCGCTCGCCACCAGGTTGGTACGAAATTGGCTCATCTGGTGCAAGGCATCGGATCTCAGGTTGAGATCCTCAAGGGAAGCCTGGCTGATGAGCAGCAAGGGGTAGCCGTCCGCAAAGCTCACCCGGGTGCCGGTCTTCTCCCGAAAACGATCGGATGCCTCCCCGAGCCAGAGCAGGCGCACCGGCTCCCTCGCCACCCGGCTCAGCCACTCATCGGCGTCGGGCCCGGTGTGCAGGGCGGTAAAGCGATCCCCCCAGACACCGGTGTGCTGAGGGGCGCGACTGAACGCCGCCTCCATGAGGGCAAGGGGGGGCAGACCCGGATAGCGCAGTTGCAGCCCCCCCTCGACGGGGGTGGCCACCACCTGCTGCAACTGGGGATGGGTGCGGGCGGTGATAAAGGTGCCATCCGGTTTGACCACCATGTAGCGGCGATCCCCGGCAAGTCCCTCCTGGGTCACCTGGGCGCGCTCCAGCGGCATGCCTGCCGTCGATTTGATGGGGTAGAGATGTATGCTGGCGAGGGTCGGCATGTCCTGGTCCTTGTGCTGTGGCGATTCCTGTGAAGAGGGGAAGATAACGATTCCTGCCCCGGGCGGCAATCTTCTCCTGCTGCCCATGTCGAGGGCGGCGAGGGGGCTCGGGCGACAGGCCCGAATGGCTGCGGGGTGTGACGGGGATCCGGTTGTGAAGGGGGCGACCCATAAAGCGCAACATTTATTGATCCTGATCCACCATGTCGTACAAAAAACGGCCCATCATCGGGCCAGCTTCCAGTTTCTAACGCTTTCGCTTCTTCCCCCTCCGGCCACCGTCTGCCCAGGCAAAACGGTATCAAGCGCCATCGGATGGGGCCTGTCACACAAAAAGAAGAAAGCAATGTATGAGCAAACAACTGGATATGACCCCACAGCCGGATCTTTCCCAGAAAACGGGAACAGGCCCGGTCCGTACTCGGCTACCCGTTTGGCGGCCGGCCCTGCCACCTTGCAACCATGCCTGCCCGGCTGGCGAGAACATCCAGGCCTGGCTTGCCCTGGCCGAAGCGGGCCGCTTTGAGGCGGCCTGGCAGCGCCTCATCGAAGAAAATCCCCTGCCTGCGGTCCACGGGCGGGTCTGTTATCACCCCTGTGAAACGGCCTGCAACCGTGCCCAGGTGGATGATGCCGTCTCCATCCACGCCATCGAGCGCTTCCTCGGCGACGAGGCGCTGGCTCGTGGCTGGCAGCCTGCGCCCCCCGCGCCCGCCAGCGGCAAGAAGGTGCTGGTGATCGGTGCCGGCCCCTCCGGTCTCTCCTGCGCCTGGCACCTCAACCGGCTCGGCCATCAGGTGGAGATCCGCGAGGCGGGCCCGCTCGCCGGTGGCATGCTGCGCTTCGGCATTCCCGCCTACCGTCTGCCTCGCGACGTGCTGGATCGGGAGGTGGCCCGCATCATGGCGGCCGGGGTGACGCTGACCCTCAACCACAAGGTGGAGGATGTGTTGTGCGAGCGCGACGAGGGGGGCTTTGACGCCGTCTTCATGGCCATCGGCGCCCATCTGGCCAAGCGGGTCGATATTCCGGCCCGGGAGGCGGGCAAGATCCTCGATGCGGTGAGTTTCCTCGAGCAGGCCAGTCTTGCCGAAGAACAGGGGTTGCCGCCCCCCAAGCTGGGACGGCGGGTGGCCATCTACGGCGGCGGCAACACTGCCATGGATGCGGCCCGTACCGCCCGCCGTCTCGGGGTCGAGGAGGCGATGATCATCTACCGCCGCGACCGGGATCATATGCCGGCCCACACCTTCGAAGCCGACGAGGCCGAAGAGGAGGGGATCAAGATCAACTGGCTGCGCAGCATCCGCCAGCTCGACAGTACCAATATCGAGGTGGAGGTGATGGCGCTGGATGCCGAGGGCAAGCCGGTGCCTACCGGCAAGTTTGAAACCCTTGAAGCGGACTCCCTTATTCTGGCGCTCGGTCAGGAGGTCGACCTCTCTGTGCTGGAGAGCATTCCCGGCGTGCGGGTCAACAAGGAGGGGGTGGTGCAGGTTGGCGAGAACCTGATGACGGATGTGCCGGGTCTGTTTGCCGGCGGCGACATGGTGCCCTCCGAGCGCACCGTCACCATCGCCACCGGCCACGGCAAGAAGGCGGCGCGCCACATGGATGCCTTGCTGCGCGGTCGCCACTACCACAAACCGCTTTCCTATTTGCAGGCAGGGAAGCCGCTGGTAGGGCCCGAGCAGTTGCAGCTCTGGTTCCAGACCCATGCTCCCGCCAGCAGTCAGCCGGTCAAACCGCCCTCGGCGCGGGACGACTTTGGCGAGATCATCGGCGGACTGGACGAGACGGCGGCCCGCTACGAGGCGGCGCGCTGCTACTCCTGCGGCAACTGCTTCGAGTGTGACGGCTGCTACGGCAGCTGCCCCGAGCAGGCCATCGCCAAGCTGGGGCCGGGTCTGGGGTATCAGGTGGATGCCAAACGCTGCACCGGCTGCGGTGCCTGCCATGACCAATGCCCCTGTCACGCCATCGAGTTGCGCCAACCGGAGGAGTCCCAATGAAACATGAATTGATCATGGTTGACGGCAACGAAGCCGCGGCCCGGGTGGCGTACCAGCTGAGCGAAGTGTGTGCCATCTATCCCATCACCCCGAGCTCGACCATGGCCGAACTGGCCGATGCCTGGGCGGCAGAAGGGCAGACCAACCTGTGGGGCAACATCCCCACCGTGGTAGAGATGCAGAGTGAAGGGGGGGCGGCTGGCACGGTACACGGCGCCCTGCAGGCGGGGGCGCTCGCCACCACCTTCACCGCCAGTCAGGGGCTGATGCTGATGCTGCCCAACATGTACAAGATCGCAGGCGAATTGACCTCGGCGGTGTTCCATGTGGCGGCCCGATCCTTGGCGGCGCAGGGGCTGTCGATTTTTGGCGACCATCAGGACGTGATGGCGGCGCGCAGCACCGGCTTTGCCATGCTCGCCTCCGGCTCGGTGCAGGAGGCGCAGGACCTGGCCTTGGTCGCCCACAGTGTCACCCTGCAATGCCGGGTGCCCTTTATCCACTTCTTCGACGGGTTCCGTACCTCCCACGAGGTGAACAAGATAGTCGCGCTGCACAAAGATGAAATTCGCGCCTTTATCGACAACGACTGGGTGCGCGCCCATCGCGCCCGGGCCCTCAACCCGGATCATCCGGTGATGCGTGGCACCGCCCAGAACCCGGATACCTATTTCCAGTCCCGCGAGAGCGTCAACCCCTTCTACGAAGCGGTACCGGCGCGGGTGCAGCAGTGCATGGAGAGCCTCGGCGAGCTGACCGGCCGCCACTACCGGCTGGTGGAGTACCACGGCGCGCCCGATGCCACCGACGTTATCGTGCTGATGGGCTCGGGGGCCGCCACCGCCCGCACCACCGTGGATTGGCTCAACCGGCAGGATCGCAAGACCGGTGTGCTGGTCATTCGCCTCTATCGTCCCTTCCCGGTACAGGCGCTGCTCGATGCGCTGCCCGAGAGCGTGCGGCGCATCGCCGTGCTGGATCGCACCAAGGAGCCGGGGGCAGGGGGCGAGCCGCTGCTGCTGGATGTGCAGAGCGCGCTGATCGACGGTTTGCAGCGCGGCCTTATCAAGCGGCTGCCGTGGCTGAGCGGCGGTCGCTATGGCCTCTCTTCCAAGGAGTTCACCCCTGCCATGTGCGCGGCGGTATTCGAGGAGCTGGCATCCGACGCGCCGCGCCCCCGCTTTACGGTGGGGATTGTCGATGACGTGTCGGGCCTCAGTCTGGCCTGGCACCCCATCGGCGATCTGGAGCCCCCTAGCCGGGTGCGGGCGCTCTTCTTCGGTCTCGGTGCTGATGGCACGGTGGGCGCCAACAAGAACAGCATCAAGATCATCGGCGAGCTGGAGGGCTTCCACGCCCAGGGCTACTTCGTCTACGACTCCAAGAAGTCGGGCTCGCGCACCGTCTCCCACCTGCGCTTTGGCCCCGAGCCCATCGACGCCCCCTGGCTTATCGAGCAGGCGAGCTTTATCGGCTGCCACCAGTGGGGCTTTGCCGAATCGGTCGATCTGCTGGAGCACGCCGCAGAAGGGGCGACCCTGCTGCTCAATGCTCCCTATGAGCCTGAGCGGGTCTGGGCCGAGCTGCCCGAGCGGCTGCGTGCCCGCATCCGTGCCCTCGATATCCAACTCTACTGCATCGATGGGGGTCGGGTGGCCGAACGCAACGGTATGGGCAATCGCATCAACACCATCATGCAGACCTGTTTCTTCGCGCTGGCCGGCATCTTGCCGCGAGATGAGGCGATTGCGCTGATCAAGGAGAGCATCGAGAAGAGCTATGCCCGCAAGGGGCCCGAAGTGGTCGAGCGCAACTTCGCGGCGGTGGATGACACTCTGGCTCATCTCCATCAGGTGGTCATCCCGGCTGGTGAGGAGCAGATCAGCGACTATCCGCTGCCACTGGCGCCGGGTGGCAGCGAGTTTGTCCAGCGGGTCACAGGCCCGATGCTGGCGGGGCGCGGCGATCTGATCCCCGTCTCCATGCTGCCGGTGGATGGTACTTACCCTACCGCCACCAGCCGCTTCGAGAAGCGCGATATCGCCCGCGAGATCCCGATTTGGAATTCGGATATCTGCATCCAGTGCGGCAACTGCGTCTTTGTTTGCCCCCATGGGGCGCTGCGGGCCAAGTTCTACCATCAGGACTGGCTGGCGACCGCCCCCGAGGCAGCCCAATCGGTGCCCGTCACCGCCAAGGGTTTCCCCGACAGCCGCTACACCTTGCAGCTCTATCCGGAAGATTGCACCGGTTGTGGCCAGTGCGTGCAGGCCTGCCCGGTGCGGGTCGGGGCGGATGAGGAACACGAGGGCGAGCGCGCCATCACCATGATGGACAAGGCCCCCCATCTGGCTGGCCAGAAGCAGGCGCTGCGCTGGTTCGAGAGCCTGCCGTGGCCTGCTCGCGAGCGGGTGGATTTCTCCACGGTGCGCGGTGCCCAGTTCCTCGAACCCCTGTTCGAGTTCTCCGGCGCCTGCGCCGGCTGTGGCGAGACCCCTTACCTCAAGCTGCTGACCCAGCTGTTTGGGGATCGCATGCTGGTGGCCAACGCCACCGGCTGCTCCTCCATCTACGGCGGCAACCTGCCGACCACGCCGTGGGCCAAGAACGGGGAAGGGAAGGGGCCGGCCTGGTCCAACTCATTGTTTGAGGACAACGCCGAGTTTGGCTTTGGTTTTCGCCTCACCGCCGATCAGCATCACGGTCAGGCGGTGGCGGCTTTGCAGGCGATGAAGGGGGAGCTGGGCCCAGAGCTAGTCGAGTCGCTGATCAGCGCCCCCCAGCGGCTGGAGTCTGAGATCCGCGCCCAGCGTACCCGGGTCGCGCAAGTGCGGGAGCGGCTGGAAGAGGTGAAATCCGGCAAGGCTCGCGAACTGCTCTCCTTGATTGATCAGCTGGTGCGCCGCTCGGTCTGGATAGTGGGCGGCGATGGCTGGGCCTATGACATCGGTTCATCAGGGCTCGACCATGTGCTCGCCTCCGGGCGCGATGTGAACGTGCTGGTGATGGATACCGAGGTCTACTCGAACACCGGCGGCCAGATGTCGAAATCGACCCCGCTCGGTGCCGTCGCCAAGTTCGCGGCGGGAGGCAAGACCCTGGCCAAGAAGGATGTGGCGCTGCA
Organism: Aeromonas sp. TW 6; assembly: GCF_013168745.1. Classification (NCBI taxonomy): domain Bacteria; kingdom Pseudomonadati; phylum Pseudomonadota; class Gammaproteobacteria; order Aeromonadales; family Aeromonadaceae; genus Aeromonas; species Aeromonas sp. TW 6. The sequence goes on from NZ_JABERS010000003.1 coordinate 51,233, forward strand.
AGCCATTTCCTACGGCAACGTCTATGTTGCCCGCATCGCCTTTGGGGCCAACCCGCAGCAGACGCTGCAGGCATTGCGTGAGGCTGAGGCCTACCATGGCCCGTCGCTGATCATCGCCTACAGCCACTGTATCGCCCATGGCATCGACATGGAGCAGGGATTGGCCCAACAGAAGCGTGCGGTCGATTCGGGCCACTGGCCGCTGATGCGCTACAACCCGATACTGCGCAGCGCCGGGCAGAACCCCTTCAGCCTCGACAGCCTGCGCCCCTCCATCCCCCTTGCCGAATATCGGCAGCAGGAGACCCGTTATCGGGTGCTGGCCCAGAGCCACCCGGAAGAGGCACAGCGGCTGATGCAGGTGGCGCAACAAGTGGCGTGGCAGAAGTGGGCCACCTACGAGGAGATGGCCACCCGCGAAGCCAGCCATTTCCATCCGCCGGTGTGACCATGGTGTTAATTCTGTATAGAGAAGCGGGCCATTGGCCCGCTTTTTGTATTGGCGGACTAAAGGTTGCCCGTATAGGAAAGTAGGTGCGATTTAGATACCACTACAAGGTTGGACTTCAACAAGCAGGGATGTCTGCTCATCATACAAAGTAGAGTGTTCGCTCATTTTCATAAAGATACTCCTAAGGTCTGTTCCAGAGGCATGCCAGCTACGTTGTGATGAGCACAAGATATGTTAATTTTGGCTAAAATTTGAAAATGGCTTCCTCATCAGTCAAGTGACACTCGGCTATGACTATCGTCAGGCTGCTTTGCCCTCCGGCGACCCAAGGCTATGTTACTTTGCAGAATCTGTGATCCCCCCTCAAATCCGCCATCTTTTCGCTCAACAACCAGCACCATTTGAGATACGATTTCCGCACTGTGCCCAAGCTCCATGCAAGGCCAACCCATGACAAGGAACTGTCATCAGATCAGAGGTCAAAAGCGGAAATCTGGGAGCTGTAACTCAGGGGCGGTAGATAGTTTTCTAATTCTATTCCAGCTAATGCAGCCTCAATTAAATTTGCGGTTCAGTATTACTAAATTATCTGGGTGATATAAATGGCGATTTGCTCAATAAAAATAGAGAATGTTTTATCTTTCGACACGCTGGAAATTAAAGACATCAAAGACATGAACTGCATTATTGGAAGAAATAATGCTGGGAAGTCTAATCTACTTAAGGCCCTCAAGTTTTATTACAATAAACTTGAGGGCCTTAACACACTTCCACCTCGCTTACATTCTAATTATTCTGGGAAAGGGAGTATAACACTAACTTTCGATACTACGCGAATATTCAACATTGCTAGGAAGAATAAAAATAATAGCTACTTTCAATTTATAATGAGAAAGTTAATACCACTACATAAACGCGGTTTTTATTCAATTGGATTATATAGCACAGAAAGAACGCAATATACACTTACTCTATATGTTTATAATGACCACTCTGTAAAGTGGTCTACAAATGACCATCAGGTAAAAAATTTAATTCTATATCTTTACCCCTTCTTTTTTATTGAACCAAGACATATGGATTTGCATGAGTGGGATGATTTGTGGGATCTTGTCGCCAGATTAAAATCATTCAACCTATCAAAAATAAGCAATAATGATGTCATTGATTTTTTTGATAGTGTAATCAATCCTGACAGCAGTAACTCCTATAGGAACTATATTCAAGACCTTAATCAGGTTATGCCAACGAAGAAAAGCACTCAAAAGGAGAAAATACTTTCATACATTAAGGCAGGATTGAATGGATATAAATTTGAAATAAATGAAAGCGAACTGGAGTTTCAATCGGATGGTACTAACTCATTTCACTTCATTAGACTGTTTCTTCGCATATTAATTACGATTTCAAAAAGAGAGTACATAACACCATTCGTTTATATCGATGAGCCAGAACTGGGACTTCACCCTAAGATGAACGAGGTGTTGATTAGTGACATTTATGGATATTATAAATACAGCGATGAATATGAGAAAAAGACTATCCAACCCAAAATATTCATCGCCACTCACTCACCAAATATTGTCAAAGAAATAATAAAAAAATTCAACCAACGACAAAACGTTCTTTTCTTCAAGAAAACGCATCACTCTTCAACCTCCATAAAAAAATTAAACTCAGAATACAATAGCGACAGTTTTATAAACATATTTAGCGATAACGAAGCCAGGTTGTTCTTCAGCAACTTCATTCTTTTTGTTGAGGGTGAAACTGAGTTGGAGGTATTTGGTAATATGAAGCTATCCAAGCACTTTCCACAGCTTACCAAAATTGACATATACAAGAGCAGTAGTAATGTTGTGGGTGAGCGAGTTAACCCATCTTATTCTAATACAGCTATTCCATATTTGTTTCTTTTTGATGCCGACAAGGCATGGAATATATCAAAGGATGGAAAAAAAAGCATAATTAACCTGACGAAAAATGGTAATTACTTTAGTCTTAAACGTCATGATTTAATAGCTGAAAGAAAGAAGTACTCACTTGGTTACAGTGAAAGATACCGAGCAATTAAAAACAATATTGACGACCTGTTATACATATCCAGCATGAAGGTATCTCTTTCCAAAACCAGCCAGAGGTTTCATAAAAACGTAGACTTAATATCAATCCATAATTCTATTAACAAATATTTGCTACTAAAAAATTGCTATATCAACAAAACGACTTTTGAGGGATGCCTAATAAATATAAACTCTTCTAAATTATTTTATTTGTGGCTAAAAGAAGAACATAATATAGATATGACACCACTTGTAGAGAAGGTAAGTGGTAGGACTTTCCTAGATCAAGAAATGCTAATATCCTATATGAGGATAATATTTAACGGAAAGTCTGAAACATTAAGTGACTACAAAGCTCTAAACATAAAACCATATAATGATGCCAAAAGAAATAATAAAGCCATTGATGCTAAACTTTTGAAATCATCTTTGGCTGCAAAAAAAATTATGAATATTTTAGAAAAAAACACAATTAGCAACTTCGATACAGGAAAAACAAATGGTTGGGCTACTAGCTTTCTTAACTTCTCTGTAGGATATATTGAAACTGAATCTCTTAAGAAGAAAGAGAGATTTTCTAAGCTCTTTAGAGTTTACTTTCCTGAACTGAATGATATAATCGATATGCTTCAACCCGATAGTTGAGGAGTGATGTACGAGCCAAGCTCTGCATTAGAGGGCTAGACCCTCCTAGTTCCTATAGTTACTAGCCATCTAGTTGGCGATCATTAGTGGTCTAGTGGCACACCTTCGGTGTAATTTTGTTCTTTTGTATCGGGTTGAAGCATAAATATGAACGAAATGAATAAAGATTTTTTTATAAATGCAATTCTAAATAAAGATGAAACACTACTAAATACATTTAAGCCATCTGTAGTTGAACATCAGGTGGGAGATGATTTTTTCTTTGAAATTCAAGATAGAACTCCTCATAAGAACATAAATAAAAGAATTACTAATATCATTTTATCTCAAATCCCACTGAACTCCTCTGCTTGTGGTTTTATTAGAAGCAAATCCTATTATGATTTTCTTCAACCGCATGTGACTGGGTATTATTTTCTTCGGCTAGATATTAAGAATTTTTTTCATACAATCGACAGTGATCTAATTGACGATTTATTGCTCAGTCTTTTCAGTGATGAAAAAAAGGGAAGTGATACATTATCTCCTTTCGATATCGCTTCTCTAGTCGTGACGCACAAAGTTTCAGAAAGTTGTTCATGCGAGTTAATTAATGGAAAAAGAATATTACCTATAGGTTTCCCCTCATCACCAGTTATATCTAATATAATTTTCAGGAAAATTGATCTTATCATTCAAAAGTTCTGCGATGATAAAAGAGTTAAATATACTAGATATGCAGACGATCTACTTTTCTCATCCCCTGACAATAAATTCATTCATAGCGAGCAATTTGAAAAAGAGATATCAATCTTTGTCGCAATTCTAAACTTAAAACTTAACAAAAAGAAAAGAATAGCATGTGAGAATACAATATCACTCAATGGATATGTGATTCAGAATGAAAAAGGAAAGAAAACTAGACACCTACATGTTTATAAGGAAGAACCTGTAGGCACTATACGACTATCAATTAAAAAAACTAAAATCATACAGAAAATGGTTTACTTGCTAGATAAAAAAATCGCCCCAGTGACAATAGTGAGCAAACTGTTCAAAATTAACTATCACACTCATAAATTTAAGTATCGAAGAAACTTAGAATTCTTCAAGAAGTATGCAGATGATCAACTGCAAAACAAGTTAAAGGGATATCGTTCCTATTTGCTGTCCATTATAAACTACAATAAAATAAAACCATGTGTCAGCACCGAACACATTGATAAATATTTATACTTAGTAGATAAGATTAATTCTTACATTAAAGAATGACAATCAAAAAACATGCATATTTTTTATGATATGTGTGTGCAGATTGTACAGATCTAGTTATCACCTGACACCGGCCTCAAACCGGTGTCTTGTTTTACTCTACTTTAGAGCGAACTTCCTTCGGTATCAATTTCAGTCCCTTTTTGAACATGCTGTAGGGGGTCTGTCCCTCCATCATCCGGTCCTGATGTTGCCGCTAGATGTTGTAGTGTTCCAGGTAGTGGTCAAGATCTATCTGCATCTGCTCTACCGACTCATACCATGTTGTCCTCCCCTTGATACGGAAGTGTTCATCCAGCAAGCAGTAAGGTTCGATGTGACCGCTCGATAAAGCCGTTGCTCTGTGGCCTGCGTACCTTGGTGGTCCGGTGCTCAATCCCCACCAGTTGCAGGAACAGCTTAGGGGTGATGGTCAGGACGCCCACAGAACTCGCGCCCGTTGTCCGACAGGATGGTATAGACCCGCGCCTCGTGAGCGGCCAATAAAAAGCCCGGCTTTAAGCCGGGCTGGGGGATAAGTTGCTTATCCGGGCAATTCGTCGAGGCGTCTAGTGTGGATGTTGTTTGAGGATGTCGTATATCTCCTCTTTCAGTTTAAGTTTCTGTTTTTTCAGATCCTTCACCTCGGAGCTGTAGTCGCTGGCGTGGTGTTTCTCCAGCTTTCTGATCTCCGCATCCAGGTCGTTGTGCAAGTCAAACTTCTTCTGGAAATGGACATCACTGCTCTTCAGTTTCGAGATGAGATCTCTGTACTCCGGAAACATGTAATGAAGCCTCCTTGTTGTCGTTTGATTGTGCCTGCAAGACCAAAGTACCCCTTACTGCCGGGGAGAAACGTGATCCCGATCCAATTCGGGGCCACGGAATTGCTGCATAAGAAGGGTGATTTTTAACTGTTTGAATTACATGATGATTGCCTACTGACCCAGGGACAGCAGAGGAAAGAAGCGGGATCCGCTTCACATTCGGGAGAGGGGGTCTGCAACGGGGCGGGCAACAGAAAGGGGCGCGAGGCCCCTGACTGGAAACGGGTGAGCCGTTTACTCTTTTTTCTTTTTCTTCTCGGGCAGGGGCTTGCCGTCTCTGGCAATCACCTTGCCCGCCTCGAAACCGATCTGCGCCGCCAGCTCTTCCAGATCCGGCGCCTTGGCCTCGTTGCCGATGGCGTACTGGTAGTTGGCGATGGAGATCTTCTCCGCCACCGGTGTGCCCGGCACGATGGGTTCGCGCCAGCCCTGACCGATGTGGGCCACCAGGGTGCCGTTCATGATGAGCTCGCCGACGATCTCCTGGGTGGGGATGCCCTTGCCATAGGTGAGGCCCTGCGGGTGCTTCTTGCCGACCAGGGGCTCTTGGCTTGCGGGCATCAGCTTGGTGCGGATCAGCCACTTGGGCGATTTGGTTTTGCCCACCGCCTTGCCGGTCTGGTACTCGTTGATCTTGATGGTCTTGATCATCTGGGCCGTGAACTCCTTGGTCAGGGCCTTCTGGGCTTCGCTGGTCTCGTCGATGACGATGGGGGCCACATACCAGGTCTGGGGAGCCTGCGCCTTGGGGGTCGCCGGGGCGGTTTGCGCCATGGCGAGCGGGCTGAGCAGGATGGCCGTCAACAAGAGTCCGATTTTCTTCATGGTGATTCCGCTTATGTTTCAACAAGAATTTTGTTTTGCCAGCGACGACTGCGCCAGCGCCAGAACATGGCCAGACCGCGCACCCACTCGTCGCAGGCGAGGGCCAGCCAGATGCCTACCAGGCCATAGCCCTGCATGATACCAAGGAAATAGGCCAGGGGAACGGCAATGCCCCACATGGAGACGAGCGCCATGTAGAGCGGGAAACGGGCATCCCCGGTGGCGCGCAGGGCGTTGATCACCACCAGATTGAAGGTGCGACCGGGTTCGAGGATGAGGCTGATGAGGAAGAGTTGCGCCACCTGGGTGATGATGTCGGCGTCGTCGGTGAACAGGCTGATGATGGCGCGGCCGTTGAGGGCGGCGGCGATGGCGATGGCGGCGGTGACGATGAGGCCGAGTTTCAGGCTCTTCATCAGTTGGCGATAGGCCTGATCGAAGCGTCGGGCCCCCGCCAGGTGGCCGATGATGATCTCGTTGCCAAGGCCGATGGAGAGGCCGAACAGCAGGATGAACAGGCAGATCTGGAAGAAGTAGGACTGGGTCGCCAGCGCCTTGTCACCGAGCAGGCCGACGAAGGCGGTCACCACCATGAACTGCAGCATCCAGGAGAGGTTCTCCCCCGCCGCCGGCAGACCGATGTGCAGCACCTTGTCCAGCATGGCGCGGCTTGGGCGGACGATCTCGGGCAGACGCAGCCGGATGCCGGTCTTGCGCGCCACCAGCCACACCAGCAGCACCACCCCGACGATGCGCCCCGCCACCGTGCTGATGGCGACCCCGGCGACCCCGAGCTGGGGCAGGCCGAACCAGCCGTAGAGCAGCAGCAGGTTGCCGACGAAGGTGATGAGGTTGACGATGAGGGTCACGTACATGGCCTGGCGGGTGTGTCCGTGGGCACGCAGGGTGGCGGCCAGACAGAGGGCCGCCGCCTCCGGCAGCAGGCAAAGCCCGATGATCTGCAGGTAGAGGCTGCCGTCGCTCATCAGGTGGGCAGGCAGGTTCATCAGCGCCAGCATAGTGCCGGCCCCCGCCATGACGCCGACCGCGGCCACCAGTCCCACCAGCAGGTTGAAGCCGATGGCGGTGTGGATGACGACGCGGGCTTTTTCCTTGTCTCCCGCCCCCAGATACTGGGTGATCACCACGCTGGTGCCGATGCTGACGAAGCTGAACAGGGTGATGGCGAGATCGAAGACCTGGTTGCCCACCGCGAGGGCCGCCACCCCCTGATAGGAGACGTGGCCCACCATGAAGGTGTTGAGGGCCCCGGTCAGAAAGTGAAGGGCCAGATCGATGAACAGTGGCCAGGTCAGGGCGAAGAGGGAGCCCGGGCCCGCGTGGGATTGAGTCTGCATGGGATATCCAGGTGCTGGCGATGGCCCTCGTCAGGGCCAACTGGAGGGGCATTTAACACCAAGCGGGGGCGGGGTGCAATCCTGGTCGCAGGAGGAGGGGGCCTGCGACCAGGGGATGTCTCTCAGACCGGCGTGGCGCCGGCCTCCTGCTCGCTGGGGCGGGTGAGGCGCGCCGAGTCGGGCAGGTCGTCATCGTGCGGCCAGCGGGTGAGCAGGGCATCCGTGGTGCTCTCCACCCCCTCGTCGTCCCGGAACACCGGCTCCCGGTAGCAGCGGGTCATGCGCAGGGCCTGGTACATGTCGGGGCAGAGGATGATGCCATCCTCGCCGACCCGGATCCCCGCCTGTTTGAACCACTGGCTCATCTGGCCGTGCCGACCGGCCATTACCATGTGGATGCCGCGCCGCTTGAGCTCCTTGTGCAGCTCTCCCACCATGCTCATGACGCTGATGTCCTGATGGGTGAAGCAGGCCACCGCATCCACCACCAGGCACCTGGGATTGTGGGGATCCTGCACCAGGAGCGCCAGCACCCGCCGCTTGAAGTAGGGGGCGTTGAAGTAGGTGAGCGGGGAGTTGAAGCGGTAGACCAGGATGCCGGGAATCGCCTTGGCCTGCTCGTTGTCTCCCAGGGTGCGCACCACGCCCTCGTCGTCCATGCCGAGCAGCTGGTCGGTGGGGCGCATCACGTTGCGCAGGAACTGGAATAGCCCCAGCAGGACCGCGAGGGTGATGCCCGGAATGACCCCCATGGTGAGCACGCTGACAAAGGTCACCAGGGCGAGCCAGAAGGCGGCGCGGTCCGAGTGGCGCAGCGCCCAGAGGCCGCGAAAATCTGTCAGCGACAGGGAGGCCATCACCAGCACCACGCCGAGGGCGGCGGTGGGGATGTATTGCAGCGGCGCCGTCAGGTAGAAGGTGACCAGGGCGATGACGGCGGCGGCGATGATGGAGACCAGCTGGCTTTTGCCGCCGTTGGCGTCGTTGACCGCGGTGCGCGAATCCGCCCCGCTGATGGCAAACCCCTGGGAGGCGGCCGCCGCCAGGTTCGCCATGCCCAGCGCCCTAAACTCCTTGTCCGCATCAATCTCGTAGCCGTTCTTGGCGGCAAAGCTGCGGGCGGTGAGCATCATGGAGACGAAGCTCACCATGGCGAGGTTGAGGGCGGGCAGCACCAGCTCACGGATAAGCCCGGGGGGAAAGTCCGGCATCTGGAAGGCGGGCAGCCCCGAGCCGATGGTCCCCAGGGTGGCGATGTCGACGCGGCCGAGATTGAACAGCCACACCAGGGCCGCCGTCACCACCATGGCCACCATGGAGGAGGGCCAGGCCGGCTTGTAGCGCTTGGCCAGCAGCAGGGTGAGCAGAGCGGTCAGGCTCATGGCCAGGGTGGGCAGATGGGTCTGGGTAATGTAACTGGTGCCGTTCAGGATCCGCTCTATCAGGTAGCGCTCGCTGAAGGTGAAGCCGAAGATCTTGGAGAGCTGGCCCACCATGATGGTGATGGCCACCCCGTTGAGCAGCCCCATCAGGATGGGGCGGGAGAGAAAGTCTGCCAGCACCCCCAGCTTGAAGCGGCTGGCGATGAGGCACCAGAAGCCGGTCATGGCGGTCATGGTCATCACCAGTTGCCAGTGACGGGTGGGATCCCCGGCGGCGAGCGGCGTTACCACGGCGGCGATCACCGCGCAGGTGGCGGCATCCGGACCGACGATGAGCTGACGGGAGGTGCCAAAGAGGGCATACACCACCATGGGCAGGATGCAGGAGTAGAGGCCGACGATGGCGCCGACCCCGGCGAGCTCCGAATAGGCGATGGCCACGGGCAGGGCCACGGCCGCGACCGAGAGGCCAGCGCGAAGATCCGGCATCAGCCAGGCCCGCTGGTATTGCAGCAAGGCGGCGAGCCCCGGCAGCCAGCGCTCGAGAGAGAAGAAGTCGCGCATTATTTAACCCATTGAGTTACAAACATCTTTTTCTTAGTGTGCCCAAGGTCGTCGGCCCTTTGCAATCCGCTCATGGCCAGTTCACCACAAGGTCAGGCCAGATGCGTTGCCACTCCTTGGCCCTGACCCGTTCGCTAAAGATACGGCTCTCCTGGCGACAGCGCGGATTGGGGCTCACCACCAGGGACCAGTTGGGGGCAAAGCCGTAGGGGGCCAGCCACTCGAACTCATCATCTGCCAGCAGGCGGACCCCGATGCAGGTGGGTATCTCCACCCAGTGGCTGAGGGCCGAGAGCGAGCTGGCAAAAGGAGGCACCTGCTGGCGCAGATGCATGCGGGCCTGGTTGCGCACCTCCCACAACTGGCCAGGCATCCTGGCGGCGAGCCAGGCTTCGTGATCGGCCTCCTTCAATCCAGTCGGATCAGCGCTGTCCAGATAGATAAGGTCGATGTCGTTGAGCGGGGTGGATTCGGCCTTGTGATGGAGGTGATCCCAGATGAGGCTGCGCACAAACCCCGCCCCCAGAGCCCAGTCGGGCAGGGCCAGCTCCCGCGCAGCCCGGAGGCAATCCATGCGCGGGTGATCAGCCCGCAGCAGGGCCTCGGTGCAGGCCCGCAGGTGCGCCTCCCGCAGCGCCGCGGCGTCAACCGGCATTGCGGCGCAACCAGACGTCGATGTAGCTGCAGCTCGGCACTATGGTGAGCCCCTCAGAGAGGGTCCAGTCGTAGAAGCGGCGGGCCAGCTTGTCGGCAATCCCCTGTCCGCGCAGCTCGGGGGGAACCTGGGTGCTGTAGGCGTCCACCGTGGTGGCGTCCAGCCGGCGATAGGCAAGGCGGGAGAGCTTGCCGTCCACGGTGCAGACAAACTGCTGCTGATCGGCCTGGTGAAGGATGTCGCTCATCGGGAGTCCTCTCTGGGTGAATGGGAAGATCAGAACATGGCGGACAGGGTTTGCCAACGCCATTCTTTGCGCCCATGGCGGGCTCGCTTACACTGGCCGGCCTGCGAATGGTCGCAAGGCAAGGTATAGAACATTGAGAGAGGATGGATCCGTCATGGCCTTCGCCACCCTGGACGATCTGATAGGCAACACCCCGCTGCTGGCGCTGCGCCGCATCAATCCGCACCCCGGCGTCACCCTGCTGGTGAAGCTGGAGGGCAACAACCCCGCCGGCTCCGTCAAGGACAGGGCGGCGCTGAACCTCATCAGGCAGGCAGAGGCGAGTGGTCACTTAGCCCCAGGAGCCCGGCTCATCGAGGCCACCTCCGGCAATACCGGCATCGCGCTGGCCATGGTGGCGGCGTCCCGGGGTTACCGGATGCGGCTCATCATGCCGAGCAACATGAGCCAGGAGCGGCGCGACGCCATGCAGGCCTACGGCGCCGAGCTGGTGCTGGTGGAAGAGGGCATGGAAGCGGCGCGAGACCTCGCCCTGGCCATGCAGGCGCGGGGGGAAGGACTGGTGCTCGATCAGTTCAACAACCCCGCCAACCCGGATGCCCACTACCGCTCCACCGGCCCCGAGATCTGGCGCCAGAGCGGCGGGGCGGTCACTCACTTCGTCTCGGCCATGGGCACCACGGGCACCATCATGGGGGTCTCCCGCTACCTCAAGGAGCAGAACCCGGCGGTGGCGGTGATCGGCCTGCAACCGGCCGAGGGGAGCCAGATCCCCGGCATTCGCCGCTGGCCCGAGGCCTACCGGCCCGCCATCTTCGAGCCTGCGCGGGTCGATGGGGTGCTGGATGTGACACTGGAAGAGTCCCTCGTCATGATGCGCCGCCTGGCGCGGGAGGAGGGGATCTGCTGCGGTGTCAGCTCGGGTGGCGCGGTGGCCGGGGCCTTGCGGGTGGCGGCGGAGATCGGGCAGGGGGTGGTGGTGGCGATCATCTGCGATCGGGGGGATCGCTATCTCTCCACCGGGGTCTTCACCCCCGATGTCTGACGGGCAAGGGGCCCGTTACTCCCAGGCCCGCTCCAGCAGGACCAGCAACTGGTCCCTGTCCGCATCCTTGCGGCTGTAGAGCAGGGCGCCGTCGTTGATGGCGAGATCCCGGATCCCGGGCAGCAGCGTCTTGTCGGTGAGGCCCGCCTCCCGCAGGGTGCGGGGCAGCTTGACCGTCTGCCACAGGGTATCGCGCAGTGCCTGCAACGCCTCGATGGTGGCCTGGGGTCTCCCCTCGGCCGGGGTCGCGGCAAAGCGCTCCGGCCCCACCAGGGGCAGCAGCAGGCGGGCCAGCTCGGGGTCGATGCCGGGCCGGTTGTAGTCGAGCACGGTGGGCAGGAAGAGGTTCATACAGAGGCCATGGGGCAGGTGGCAGCGCGCCCCCAGACTGTGGCCGAGGGCGTGCACCAGCCCCACCATGGAGTTGGAAAACGCCATGCCCGCCAGGGTGGAGCCCTCTGCCAGTTGCAGCCGCAGGCCCTTGTCCGTCGGGTGGGCCAGCACCCTGGGCAGGGCGGTGGCAATCTTCTCCACTGCCATCAGGGCCAGGGCGTCACTGACCGGGTTCTTGCCGTTGCCGATGAAGGCCTCGATGGCGTGGGTCATGGCATCCATGGCGGTGGCGGCGGTGATGGGCAGCGGCAGCCCCAGGGTGAAGCGGGGATCCAGCACCGCCAGCCGGGGCAGCAGGAAGGGGGAGGTGAAGGGCACCTTGCGCCCGCTCCCTTCGTCCTTGATCACCGCCACCAGGGTCACTTCGGAGCCGGTCCCCGCCGTGGTGGGGACCACCGCCAGGGGGTTGAGGGGACGGGTCAGGCAATCCGCTCCGGCATAGTCGAGCAGCCGCTCGCCCCCCAGGGTCGCCAGTATGTTCACCGCCTTGGCGGTGTCGATGACGGAGCCGCCGCCAAGGGCGAGCAGGCTGTCACAGCCCAGCTCCCGGTAGTGGCGGGCGATCCGCTCCACCACGGCGGTGGAGGAGTCTGCCGGGATCTCGTCCCAGATGGCGGCGACCGGCAAGGCCCCTTCGGCCATCACATCGGCCAGCAGGGTGGCGAGCCCGCTGCCGCTGACCCCCTTGTCGGTGAGCAGCAGCGGGCGGCCAGCTCCCAATCCCCTCAAGGCATCCGGCAACTGTTCCAGCGCCTGCTCCCCCGCCATCAGCTTGACCGGGCAGAAAAAATCGTAATAACGGCTCATCCCGTTCTCCTCGTGTTCAACCGGTCAGCAGACCCAGATAGATGTGGCAGGCCCGCGCGAGCTTGCGATGCGGGTCCGGGTAGTGGCGAAGCAGGGGCCGCGCGATGAAGGCGGGCAGGATCAGGCTCTGCAACTGCTCAAGCGCTCGCACCAGGTGCATGGCCGCGTCGAGATCCCCCTCCACCAGCAGCCGGTTTTCGCAAAAGGCCTGGTTGATGCCGAGGCGAAAACTGAGGGCGCGAAAGGCGATGGCGGGGTGCTTGAAGCGCACCCGCAGGAGGTGGTGGCTGTCATGGGCACAGGTCGAGTGCGCCCTGCCAGCCTCCTCACCGCAGTGCCAGCGCCCCGCGAACTTGTAGAGACTCAGCCCCCGGGTCATGCCGCTTACCTCCAGCCTGATGGTGAGGCCGTCCGGCAGGGGGGCAAGCTCGCGGCGCACCGCCTCGTCGACCCGGGCGGCGCGGCACAGGGTGCGGCCGATGATCCAGAGCAGGCTGCCAATCCAGAGGCGTCTGCCGGTGGCAAGCAGGGTGTCAGGGCGCATGGGAACCTCCGCTGATGGCGGACCAGAAGAGGGTGAAGGCGCTCTCCTGCCAGTGGGGGTCTTCTCCCAGTTCAGGCTGATCGACAAAGAGGGAGGCGCAGGCCAGAAACTGGCCCTGGCACACCTCCAGCATGAGGGCAGGCGGGGCCGACATCAGCTCGCTGCTGGCCTGGCCCCGGGCGAGCAGGCTCGGCAGAAAATGCAGGGTCTCCGCCAGGATCTGGCTGCGCAGGGGGCGGGCCAGCAGGGGGGAGTGGAAAAAGCCCAGCACGAACCTGAGCTCACGGGGGTGGGCCTGCATCCAGCCCATGGCCTGGTGCCAGTAGTGGCGGGCCTGCTCCTGGAGCGGCAGGGCGGCATCGGCCTCGGTGATGGCGGCGCCAAGGCGCAGCTTGATGTCCTGGTAGAGGCTCTGGATCAGCACCTCCTTGCTGGGAAAGTGATGAAACAGGGTGCCATTGGCCACCCCGGCCGCCTTGGCGATGCGGGCGGTGGCGGCGCCCTGCAGGCCATCCTCCGCGCACAGGGCCAGGGCGGCATCCAGGATCTGGCGGCGTTTGTCGGTCATGGTTTCTCGCATCTCGCCTCCTAGCGCAGGAACAGGGCCATCATCAGCCGCTGGTACCAGCGCCGATAGGGGGGGTGAATGAGGGAGCCTGTGCTGAAGCGTCCGCGGCGCAGCACGGTTTTCGCCTTGGAGAAGGTGAGAAACCCCTCGCGGCCGTGATAGTGGCCCATGCCGGAGGGACCGATGCCGCCGAAGGGGGCATCGTCCGCCGCCACCTGGAACAGGCTCTCGTTGATGGCCATGCCCCCGGCGTGGGTCTCCCGGATGAGGCGGCGTTGCAGCGTCTCGTCCAGGCTCATCAGATAGAGCGCCAGGGGGCGGGGCCGGGCCGCCACATAGGCCAGGGCCTCCTCGATGTCGTCATAGGGCACCAGGGGCAGCAGGGGGCCGAAGATCTCCTGCTGCATCACCTGGCAGTGGCCGGGCACCTCGGTCAGCAGGTGGGGCACCAGCTTGCGGGTGGCGTCATCCCGGGCGGGCGTGACGCAGGGGTGGGTCTGGGCGCCGGCCTGCCTCGCCTCTTCCAGCCAGGCGGTGAGCCGCTCGTACTGGGGAGCGTTGATGATGGCGCCATAATCCGGGCTCTCGAGCCCCTGAGGGTAGAGGCGGCGAAAATGGGCCTGATAGGCCTCGATGAAGGCCTGCTCCTGCCCCCTCGGCAGCAGCACGTAGTCGGGGGCCACGCAGATCTGGCCGGCGTTGAGGCTCTTGCCGAAGATCATCCGCTCCACCGCCAGGGCCAGGGGCATGTCGGGGGCGATGAGACAGGGGCTCTTGCCGCCGAGCTCCAGGGTGAGGGGGGTGAGCTGGGGGGCGGCCGCGGCCATCACCAGCCGACCCACCGCCGTGGAGCCGGTGAAGATGAGATGGTCGAAGGGGAGGGCGCTGAAGGCGGCCGCGATCCCCGCATCCCCCTCGATGACCACCACCTCGTCACCGCCGAGGGCCTCATCGAGCAGGGAGCGCAGCACGGCGTTGGTGTGAGGGGTGAGCTCGGAGAGCTTGATCATGGCGCGGTTGCCGGCGGCGAGGGCGCCGATGAGGGGCCCGAGGCTCAGCATCACCGGGAAATTCCAGGGCACCATGATGCCGACCACGCCGAGAGGCTGATAGTGCACCTCGACCCTGGCGGGGGCCAGCAGCAGGCCGGAATGACGGCGCTCCGGTTTCATCCACCCCTTGAGCCGTTTCTGGGTGTAGTTGATCTGCATGACGCAAGGGAGTACATCGGCGATCAGGCTGTCGTAATCGCTGCGCTGGCCGTAGTCCCGGGCCAGGGCCTGACACAGTGCCTGCTTGTGGCGCAGCAGCCCCTGCTTGAGGGCATCAAGTCTGGCGAGGCGGGACGCCAGATCCGGCATGGGGGTGGCCTGGCTGGCCTGCCTGAGCCGATGCAGTTGCTCGGGGAGGGAGAACTTGTCCGGTGAGGCGGGGGTGACGGTGGTGTCCATGGCATGCTCCGCACGAAAAGTGACCGACTGATTAGTCGGTCCAAATCTAGCGATTCGTTGCCGACTTGTAAACCGGGCGAGGGCAGAGGGTGGCTGCCAGTGGGCAGCGTTGTCCGGAACTGTGCCCGGGCTCCCATTTTTGAGGTATCTGGATTGGTCTTCTATCTAATAAGGGGTAATTGTGGGTCACCAACTCGGAGGGAGAACCGCACATGACCAGGGAATTGCATAGCCTGCTGGCCCGGCTGGATGACGTGATCGCGCGCATGCCGGACAGTTTCAATACCTATGAGTTTGCCCAGAAGCTGGCGCTGCAACATCAGCAGGAGTATTTCGCCGCAGGCCACTCCCTGGCGGGCCAGGAGAAGAACCTGCTGCGCCTGCTCCACGAAAAGATTGCCCTGGCGCTGGCGAGCCATGAGGGCGTCATCGAGGGGGCCCTGCTGCCCTGCATGACCCCCTGGGGGGAGCGTGCCACCTCGCCCCGCTGGCACCGCAAGCACTGACCCGACAACAACATGAAAAGGCCCCTCGGGGCCTTTTCATGTTGGGGGTCACACCTACTGGACCAGCCTGCGGGCCTGCCAGTAGCGGCTGTTCCAGTAGACGTTGTCGAGGCGCGAGCGGATCACGCCCTTGCTGGTGGAGGCGTGGATGAACTCACCTGCCCCGGTGTAGACCCCGACGTGGTACTGCTGCCAGCCGGTCTTGAAGAAGACCAGGTCCCCGTGCTGGAGACGGTATCTGTCCACCGGGCGGCCGAGGCTCGCCTGGGATTCCGTGGTGCGGGGCAGGGTGAAGCCCAGGACCTGGCTGTAGGCGAGCTGGGTGAAGGCGGAGCAGTCGAGACCGGCGCGGCTGGTACCGCCCATGCGATAGGGCACGCCGCGCCACTGCTGATAGAAGTTGTCGAATGCGCCGCTCTGGCGCACGGGAGGGGGAGGCTCCGGCGTGCTGGAGCAGGCGGCGAGAAGCAGGGCCAGCAGGGGCAGCAGCAAGGTGCGAAACATCTCAACTCCTTGATAGGGCACGGGGTTCATCATAGACGATGATCCTGCCTGGAACCTGAATGACAACGGCATTGACGAGTGGCCGCCTGTGGGGGCAACCACTGGATCACCCCGCCGGTTTGGGGGTAATGAGCGGCGTCAGCAACTCGGCAATCTTGTAGAAGGTCTGCACCCGCGTGGTGCTGGGGCGCCACACCAGGCCTATCTCCCGATAGGGTTTCTCCCCGGGCAGGGGGATGGCCACCAGGTCCGTGTTGTCGAGGATGCCCGCATCTATGGCCATCTGGGGCAGGAAGGTGGTGCCAAGACCGGCCCCCACCATCTGCACCAGGGTGTGCAGGCTGGTGGCGGCGAACGGGTTGATCTTGCTCTTGTCCCGCAGCCGACAGGCGCTCACCGCGTGCTCCGTCAGGCAGTGCTCCCGCTCCAGCAGGAAGATGCTCTGGTTGGGCAGCTCCTTGTAGTCGAACGGCATGTGCAGGCCCGCCGCCATGTGGGAGGGCATCACCATGTGGAAGGGATCCTGGCCGACGGTCTTGCTGTGGAAGCCGCCGATCTCCACCGGCAGCGCCAGGATCAGCAGATCGAGCTGCCCCTGCTCCAGCTGCTTGAGCAGATTGGTGGTGGTGTCTTCCCGCAGCAGCAGCTCCAGATCCGGATAGGCCTTGCCGCACACCTGCAGCAGCTTGCTCAGCAGGAAGGGGGCGATGGTGGGGATGCAGCCCAGGCGTACCGTGCCGTGCATGACGCCCCCCTGCTGCTGCCCCAGCTCCATCAGATCCCGGGCGTCGGAGAGCAGGTTGCGCGCCCGCGCCACGATCTCCATGCCGACCGGCGTCATGATGAAGCTCTTGTGATCCCGCTCTACCAGTTGCAGGTTCATCATGTCCTCCAGGGTCTGGATCCCGGTACTCAGGGTCGACTGGCTGACATGGCAGGCCTTGGCGGCGCGGTTGAAATTCTTGTGCTCGTCCAGAGCGACCAGATACTGGAGCTGCTTCAGGCTGGGCCAACGTTGCATAGGAGAAACCCGATCGATGCTATCTATTTGATTTGATTAATCTACCATCGAGAAGCCCCGTTGTCGTCGACAAATCGGTGCCCCCTGGCAGGCGCACTGCCTCACGCACATGGGGTGGCCTGCGCCGATGAGCTGGTCACCCCTCATTGGTCAGGAGCTTATCCCCTTGTGCCGCGCCATTGAAGGGGCGCCGCCATGGGATGTGACGGGGATCGGCCTTCGGGCGAGGCGCCCTGCGCGCAGGAGCGGCCATAAAAAAACGCGCCGGTGGGCGCGTTTTTGCAGAAGGGGGGCGGACTATTCGTCGAAGATACCGAAGTGATCCTTGGCGAAGTTGACCCGCTGCTCCACGTTCATCTTGACCTGACCCAGCTTCTCGATGGTCTTGAGGTTGGGCACCAGGCCGCGACCGTTGGCGATCTGGATGGCAAGGCCCGGACGGGCGTTGAGCTCCAGCAGCATGGGGCCGCGGAACTTGTCCAGCACCATGTCGGTCCCGATGTAGCCAAGACCGGACATCTCGTAGCAGGAGGCCGCCAGGTTGAGCAGGGTGTCCCAGTGAGGCACCTTCAGATCGTAGAGATCCAGGCCGGTGTCCGGGTGGTGGCGCAGCGGGTTGCCAAACTGCACCGCCCGCAGGGCGCGGCCGGTGCGCAGGCACAGGCCCACCCCCACGGCGCCCTGGTGCAGGTTCGCCTTGCCATCGGAAGCCGAGGTGGAGAGGCGCATCATGGCCATCACCGGGAACCCCTTGAAGATGATCACCCGGGCATCGGGGACCCCTTCGAAGGAGTAGCCGTCGAACACGTCGTCGAAGTTGATGAGCCCTTCCACCAGCGCCACGTCGGGCTTGCCGCCGAGGGAATAGAGCCCCGCCAGGATGTTGGAGACATGGCGCTCCAGATCCTGGCCGTTGGCGGCGCTGCCGTTGGGCTTGTAGAAGAGGCCATCCTCCTGGCGCAGGATCACCAGGATCCCCTTGCCGCCGGAGCCGCGGGCCGGCTTGATGCAGAAGCCCGGCCAGTCCTTCACCAGCGCGGTGATGCGAGTCACGTCGTGCTGCTCGCGGATGGTGCCGATGAGTTCAGGCACCGTCACCCCCGCATCCAGCGCGATGCGCTTGGTCTTGAGCTTGTCATCCACCAGCGGATAGAGGCGGCGCGGGTTGTAGCGGCTGATGTAGGAGTGGTTGCGCTTGTTCATGCCGAGGATGCCTGCCTGGGACAGGCTCCACGGACTGGTGTATTTCTGCCAGAACCACATCTGTTACTTGTCCTTACCCGGGGTGGCACCAGACTTCATCTCGTCCACCAGCGGCTTGAAGCGCTTGAGCTCGCTCAGCTTGTAGCCGGTGTAGTTACCCATCAACAGCACGGTCGCCATCAGCACCAGCTGCAGGCCGAGGAAGTTGAAGGTGAGGTGACGAATGAGCTCGTTGTCCATGGCCAGGTAGGCGATGACCGCCACCAGCAGGGAGCCGCCGCCCTGGCGGAACACCTCTTTGGGACCCTCTTCTTCCCACAGGATGGACATGCGCTCGATGGTCCAGGAGAGGATGATCATCGGGAAGAAGGTGATCTTCATGCCGTCGGTCAACCCCAGCTTGAAGGCGAACGCCGAGAAGATGCCGATCATCGAGATCACCATGATGATGATCGCCGATATTCGGGCGACCAGCAGCAGGTTCAGCCTCGAGAGGTAGGAACGGATCACCAGGCCGGTGCCGACGATCAGCAGGAAGCCGATGAGGCCGGTGACCAGCGAGGTCTGGATGAAGGCGACCGCGATCAGCACCGGCATGAAGGTGCCGGAGGTCTTGATCCCCACGATGACCCGCAGGAACACCACCATCAGCACGCCGATGGGGATGAGCAGCAGACCCTTGAACAGGGCTTGCTCTTCCAGGGGCAGGCTGTGGATGGAGAAGTTCATCATCTCGGATTTTTCGAACTTCTGGGCCAGGGCCACGTTGACCGGTTGCTCCTGCTCGATCATCGAGAAGGTGACGCGGGAGTTGTGACCGCCGGTGACGTCCAGGAGGGCGCCGGAGTTGTACTCCCACAGCAGCAGGTTGGCCGGTTGACCCTGTTCACCGCTTTGCGGGTTGAACAGCTTGTAGTCGGTCGGGCTGTTGAAGACCTGCAGGTAATCCACCAGCTCCTGACGGCGGCGGCCATCTTCCAGACTGAGGGCGTGAACCACCCGGGCCGGGACGTCCGCGTTGTTGAGCAGCTCGGCAATCAGATTGGCGCGGCTCTTGTGGGACTTGAGCAGCTCGGCGTTCTGTTCCTGCTTCTCGATCTCCTTGATGATCTCGCGGGTCAGGGTGTAGCCGTCGGCGGAGCGCTCCTGGGCGCGCTCCAGGATCTGCTTCATGGCCGTGGCGTAGGGCTCGCTCTCGATCTGCTTCTCGATAGCGGGCGGCTGCGGGTTGGCGGCGGGCTTGGCATGGGCATCGGCCATCATGTCGACCCGGTAGTAGAGCTCCTGACGGCCGGAGGCGGTGCGGATGGACCACTCGGCGCGGGCATCCCCGTCTTTTTCCACGAACGACAGGCCATAGCCCGGGCTCGCGGCGTTCTCGTTCATCAGGGTGAAGCCGGGCTGGGTGCCCGGAATGGCCAGGGAGGCGATGACCGGCTCACCGGTGGCCTCGAACTCGAGCTTGGCTTCGATGGACCAGATCTGGCGCTTTTCACCCGGCGTGAGCGGGACGTCCAGCGCGATGTGATGATAGAAGGTCATCCCCAGGCCGACGATGTAGAGCAGGGCGACCAGCAGATAGAACGGCTTACGGGAAACCATGGATTATTTCACATCCTTGAGCTTGGGTTTGGGTTGGATATATTCGCGGGCCACGTCGACCACGGCGATGTCTTTGAGGAATTCACGGCCCAGCAGCACGGGGAAGGTCATGTCGCTGCGGTCCTTCAGGGTAAATTCGGCCTTCTCGGTCATGTCGCCGATGCGTACGGCGAGGCGAACCACGGGGCGACGGTCGAGATCGTCGGCGGAAGCCTGACGGACCCGCACGTGACGCACCAGGGGCGCTTCAATCTGGATCTTGTCGTCCATCTCCTGGTGGCTCAGGAAGAAGCGCACCCAGTTCTTGCCGTTGCGCTCGAAGATGGTGATCTCCTGAGCGCTGATGGAGGAGGTGGTGGCGCCGGTGTCGACCCGGGCCTGGAAGGCGTCGTTGGCGGCGTCAACCCAGATCCACTCCGCTTCACCCACCAGCAGCTTGCCATCGACGGTGTGGCCCTGGCTCGGCGCCGGGCACTTCTCGGTGGGAATGGGCATGGCCTTGGGCGGCTCGGGAGGCAGGGTAGCCAGCTTGCTGTCGACTTTCTTCACGGACTCTTTCATGTTGGTGACATCGGTGTTGAGCTGAACCAGCAGGTGCTGTTGCTGCACATACTGCTTCTGTTGCTGTTCCATGGATGTTTGCAGACGTTGCTCGCTCAACGAGATCTCGTTGCGCAGCTCGGCCAGCGTCAGGGTCGGGGCCGGGGGTGCTTTTTCCATACTGACACACCCGCCGAGACTGAGCAGGGAGAGCAGGGTCATTCCTTTTAATTTGCTTTTCATGTCATTCATTTAACTGTGCTTCCTGGAATTGGGTCAGTGTAACTTCCACAGCCGCCATCGGCTAGTCTTTGGCCTTTCTGGCGATCAGTACGGCACGTTTGGGTGCCGGGTATCCTTCGACCGTGAGTGTAGGATTGTGTGGATCCAGATAGTCACTCAGGGACTCGTTAATCATCCAGTCGGTACGACGCTGTTCGTCGGTGCTGGTCATATTCTCGTCGACGATGCGCACATCGGTGAACCCGCAGCGCTCGACCCAGCGTGTGAGGGCCGCGCTCGAGGGGAGGAACCAGACGTTGCGCATCTTGCCGTAGCGATCGGAGGGCATCAGCACCTGGTTTTCGTCGCCGTCCACCACCAGGGTCTCTAGCACCAGCTCCCCATCGTCTTTGAGCTGGTTGCGCAACTGCTCGATGTGCTCGATGGGGGACTTGCGATGATAGAGCACCCCCATGGAGAAGACGGTGTCAAAGGCGCGCAGCGCCGGCAGCTCCTGGATACCGAGCGGCAGCAGGTGGGCGCGCTGGTCGTTGCCTGCGAAGTGGCGAATGGCTTCGAACTGGCAGAGGAACAGCGGGCTCGGGTCGATGCCGACCGCCAGTTTCGCCCCTTCCCCCACCATGCGCCAGAGGTGGTAGCCGCTGCCGCAGCCCACGTCCAGCACGTAGCGGCCCTGGAGCGGGCTGATGTGGGGCAGCACCCGATCCCACTTCCAGTCGGAGCGCCACTCGGTGTCGATGTGGATGCCGTGCACATGGAAGGGGCCCTTGCGCCAGGGCATGAGCTGGCGCAACAGGCTCTCGGTCTTCTTGCGCTCACCCTCTCCCAGGCTATCGGGGCCGCCGATGGCGACCCGCTCTTTGAGCTCGATCCGGTCGGGGGCCACGACGGGCAGCTTGGCGAGGGCGCGGTTCCAGCGCGGCAGATCCCCGTGCAGGTTGTCGTGCTGCCAGGCGTGCAGCTGGGCGGGCAGGGTGTGCAGCCAGTGGCTCAACCGGTTCTTGGCGATCAGTTGATAAAAATGGGCGAAATCGATCATGGCTTAGTTGGTGTCGCTGGCTTTGATGGCAATCATGGAGCCGAAGTTGAAGCACTGGAACCAGAGGTCCAGGTGGGTGAAGCCGGCGTCCCGCAGGCGCGCCTGATGAACCGCCAGGGTGTCGGTGCGCATCACGTTCTCAAGGGCGGTGCGCTTCTGGCTGATTTCCAGCTCGCTGTAGCCGTTGGCCCGCTTGAAGTCGAGGTGCAAGTCGATGAGCAGCTCGTTGACCTGCTCGTCATCGAAGCGGAACTTCTCGCTCAGGATGAGGATGCCGCCGGGGCGCAGGCCGTCAAAGATGCGCGCGATGAGGGCGGCCCGCTTCTCGGGGGCGACGAACTGCAGGGTGAAGTTGAGCACCACCACCGAGGCGTTCTCGATGGGGATGTCGCAGATGTCCGCCTCCACCAGCTCCACCGGTACCTCGGATTTGAAACCGGAGAGGTGGGCGCGGGCACGCTCGATCATGGGGTGGGAGAGATCCACCGCCGTGATCTGGCAGCCGGGCTGGGTGACGTGGCGGCGCATGGCCTGGGTCGCGGCGCCGAGGGAGCAGCCGAGATCGTAGAGGCGGCTCTGGGGCTGGGCGTAGCGGGCGGCCATCATGCCGATGGCGGAGATGATGTTGCTGTAACCGGGCACCGAGCGCTGGATCATGTCGGGGAAGACGTCGACGACCTGCTCGTCAAAGCAGAAGTCTCCCAGACGGGCGATGGGGGCGGCAAAAATCTGATCGTGCATGCTGACGCAACCTGACAGCCGGTGTGGTGGGCGGCTGTTTTATTCAATTGAATCTTGGGTGGACGGGCATCGAAATGGCGTCGTCACCGGTTGACGAACGGGGTGGCTTGCTCCGGGATCCTTCGGGCTGCCCCTGTTCGCAACGGGCCATGGTCCGGGCCCTCAGGGTGCCGGGCTGGGGTGGGCAACGCATTGCCATGCACCCAGGCCCGGGACCTTACTTGGGGCGCTAGTGTAGAGGAAAGGCGGGCGTTTGTCTTGACGCCAACCCCGGTGGGACCACAAAAAAAGCGGCTTTTTTTGGGGATGGAGAAGGGGCGGGGAGGGGGCCGCTCAAAAGGGCAGCACCCCCTGGCGGGCGCGATCGTTTTCTCCCGGCCAGGGGGCCATCTCCTGGCCGAGCAGGCGGCTGATCTGCCGTGCGAGTTCGGGGGCCCGGGCATTGTCGGCGGTGTGAACAAAGAGGTAGAGATCCTTGCCCTCCTGAAGCCATTGTTTCCAATGTGGCAACCATGGTGGCAAAAATGGGTGATTGTCCTCGATTTGAGGCAAACCAATCAGGCGCACCACCGGGGCACCCCCCGTGGCCAGCAGATGGACCGGCAACCTGGGTTTCTTGCCCTGGGCATCGATCATGGCGGCCGTGGTGGCGGGCACCGAGAAGAGCGGGCGGCTGTCGAGCATGATGCGATTGATGCCCCGCGCCATCAGCATCCGGTTGAGGGCCCGTTCCGCCTCCCCCTTGGCGAAGAAATCGGGGTGGCGCACCTCGAGGGCATAGGTGAAATCCTGGGGCAGCCGCGCGAAGAAGGCATCCAGACGGGCCAGCCCCTCTGGCCCGAAGCGGGCGGGCAGTTGCAGCTTGAGCAGCCCCAGCTTGTCATGCAGGGGGGCCAGCAGGCGGATGAAGGCCGTCACCTGTTTGTCCGCGCTCACCAGATCGCTCTGGTGGCTGATCTCCTTGGGAAACTTGAAGCTGAAGCGAAAGTGGTCGGGGACCGCATCGGCCCAGCGCTGCACCGTCTCCGGGGTCGGCGAGGCGTAGAAGGTGGTGTTGCCCTCCACGGAGTTGAACACCCGGGCATAGTCGGCGAGGTGCTCGGCGGGCCTGGCATTCATCCCCAGCAACTGGCCGGGCCAGGCCGGGTGTGACCACTGGGGCAGGCCCAAATAGAGGCTCATGATGGTTCCTGTCGGCAGGTTGGCGCACTTTTGCCCTCCTTTTTGCGCCAGAACAACAAAAAACAGGGTAAAGGGGGCTGCGGGCCATTTTACCCAAATGGAGGTTTTCCTCTATAATGCCAACCCTTTTGTTTGCCACATTGTCGTAATGCGCGCGACCGAGCCCCCGGGTGACGATGATCGCGGCCCGGCAGTGGCCAGACAACGACGCCAGCCGATACCCCGGCGCCCACTCGTCATCCCGGTCGGGAGCGGGGGCATGCCTGGGGCGGCGGCAAGAATCCGGCTCGGGGAGCCGGATGACCCGAGACAGATTTCAAACCGGGCAAGAAGCAGGATCTGGCCAGCTGTGAGACAGACGGTGCTTGCCAGTCGTGCCCGGCGACCCAGGATGAACCGTCTCTCTACCATTTCGAAGGAAGAAGTCCATGCGCTCTATCTATTGCGGACAGGTCAATGAGGCCCATGCCGGGCAGACCATTACATTGTGCGGTTGGGTCCATCGTCGTCGTGATCTCGGCGGCCTCATCTTTATCGACATGCGCGACCGCGAGGGCATCGTGCAGGTGTTCTTCGATCCGGACAAGCCGGACGCCTTTGCCCTGGCCTCCGAGCTGCGCGGCGAGTTCTGCATCCAGGTGACCGGCGTGGTGCGTACCCGCCCCGACTCCCAGCGCAACAGCGACATGGCCACCGGTGCCATCGAGGTGTTCGCCCACGAGCTGACCATCATCAACCGTGCCGAGCCGCTGCCCCTTGACTTCAACCAGGTCAACAGCGAAGAGGTGAGCCTCAAGTACCGCTACCTGGACCTGCGTCGTCCCGAGATGGCCAAGTACCTGAAGACCCGTGCCAAGGCCAGTGCCTTCGTGCGCCGCTTCATGGACGAGCACGGCTTCCTCGACATCGAGACCCCGATGCTGACCAAGGCGACCCCGGAAGGGGCCCGTGACTACCTGGTGCCGAGCCGCGTGCACAAGGGCAAGTTCTACGCCCTGCCGCAGTCCCCCCAGCTGTTCAAGCAGTTGCTGATGATGTCCGGCTTCGACCGCTACTACCAGATCGTCAAGTGCTTCCGCGACGAAGACCTGCGTGCCGACCGCCAGCCGGAATTCACCCAGATCGACGTGGAGACCTCCTTCATGACCGCGCCCCAGGTGCGTGAAATCATGGAAGAGATGATCCGCAAGCTCTGGCTGCACATCCTGAACGTGGACCTGGGTGACTTCCCCATCATGACCTTCGACGAAGCCATGCGCCGCTTCGGCTCCGACAAGCCGGACCTGCGTTTGCCCATGGAGCTGGTCGATGTGGCAGATCTCTTGACCGAGGTGGAGTTCGCCGTGTTCGCCGGCCCCGCCAAGGATCCGAAAGGCCGTGTGGCGGCTCTGAAGGTACCGGGCGGCGCGGAGCTCTCTCGCAAGCAGATCGACGAGTACACCAAGTTCGTCGGCATCTACGGTGCCAAGGGCCTGGCCTGGATGAAGGTCAACGAAGCCGGGAGCGGCCTCGAGGGAGTGCAGTCCCCGGTGGCCAAGTTCCTCTCTGACGCCATCGTGCGCGAGATCCTGGCCCGCACCGGCGCGATGGATGGCGACATCATCTTCTTCGGCGCCGACTCCAAGAAAGTGGTGTGCGATGCCATGGGCGCCCTGCGCCTGAAGGTGGGCCGCGATCTGGGCCTGGTGGAGAACGTCTGGAAGCCCCTGTGGGTCATCGACTTCCCCATGTTCGAAGAAGATGGCGAAGGCGGCCTGGCGGCCATGCACCACCCCTTCACCGCCCCGAGCAACCTGGGCCCGGCCGAGCTGAAAGCGAACCCGGTGGGTGCTTACGCCAACGCCTACGACATGGTGATCAACGGCTACGAAGTGGGTGGCGGCTCTGTGCGTATCCACAACAGCGAGATGCAGTCCACCGTGTTCGACATCCTGGGGATCACCCCGGACGAGCAGCGCCTGAAGTTCGGCTTCCTGCTGGATGCCCTGAAATACGGCACCCCGCCCCACGCCGGCCTGGCCTTCGGTCTGGACCGCCTCAGCATGCTGCTGACCGGCACCGACAACATCCGGGATGTCATCGCCTTCCCGAAAACCACGGCGGCCGCCTGTCTGATGACAGACGCCCCGAGCTTTGCCAACCCGGCCCAACTGGGCGAGCTGGCGATTGCGACCACCGTCAAGGGTGACGAATAAGCCGTTATCGGCAACAAAGGCCGCAGCGATGCGGCCTTTCCCGTTTCCCTCTGGGCGCAACCAGTGTTACTGAAATTTCCAACTATAACGGAGAGTCCCTATGGCAGGTCACAGTAAATGGGCCAACATCAAACACCGCAAGGCGGCGCAAGACGCCAAGCGCGGCAAGATCTTCACCAAGCTGATCCGCGAAATCACCACCTCCGCGCGTCTGGGTGATGCCGATCCTGCCAACAACCCCCGCCTGCGTGCGGCGGTGGCGGCAGCCCTGACCAGCAACATGACCCGCGACACCATCAACCGCGCCATCGCCCGTGGGGCCGGCGGCGGTGACGGCGAGCAGCTCGAGACCATCGTGTACGAAGGGTACGGCCCGGCCGGTTCCGCCGTCATGGTGGAGTGCCTGACCGACAACCGCAACCGTACCGTGGCCGAAGTGCGTCACGCCTTCAGCAAGTGCGGCGGCAACCTGGGGACCGACGGCTCCGTGGCCTATCTGTTCACCAAGAAGGGGGTGCTGACCTTCGTGGGCGCCGATGAAGACGCCCTGATGGACGCCGCGCTGGAAGCCGGTGCCGACGACGTGGTGACCGAAGAAGATGGCACCATCGAGGTCTACACCACCCCGAACGACTTCGGCACCGTGCTGGACGGTCTGGAAGCTGCCGGCTTCAAGCCCGAGAGCGCCGAAGTGACCATGATCCCCTCCACCGAGGCGGAACTGGATGCCGAGACCGCGCCCAAGCTGATGCGCCTCATCGACATGCTGGAAGATCTGGACGACGTGCAGGAGGTGTACCACAACGGCTCCATCTCCGACGAGATTGCCGCGACCCTGTGATCCCCCAGTGCAAGGGGAGGGCGACCACAACGGTCCTCTTCCCCTGCTCCGACGAGATTTCCGCGACCCTGTAATTGCCTCTCGGGAACGCTGTGAGACCCAGGGCAAGGGGAGGGCGACCACAACCGTCCTCTCCCCCGGCTCCGGCGAGATTGCCGCGACCCTGTGATCCCCCAGGGCAAGGGGAGGGCGACCACAACGGTCCTCTTTCCCTGCTCCGGCGAGATCGCCGGCCTCTCGCGACCCTGTTCAGGTTCGCGAACACACAGGTGCGACACCTTGTTCACCTTCGCAAAAACGGCAGCCCGGGCTGCCGTTTTTTTATGTGCCAGACCGCGCACCTCCCCTTGTGGTTCGATTTCCTCTCTTAATGTTCGCTTAAGTTTGCCGTCCTAGGATGACCCCGTATCTGGACCTCCCTGGCTCTTGTCCTGTTTTTCAGGGCCGAGCGCCGGGATGGTCACCACGAAGCCTGCTGGCAGGTTGTTAGTTCCACTGGTTTGTCGGAGTCTCTCTATGCGTCTCACTCTGGGAGTGATGAAGGTCAATCTGTTGCTGGTGCTGCTGTTTGCACTGGTCTTCAACTGGCCCATTTTCCTGCACTTTTATCGCATTCTCAGCGCCCTTGAACACGTCAAGGCGGGGTTTGTCCTCTCCATTCCCCTGGTACTGGTGGCGGCCCTCAACGCGGTGTTCCTGCCCTTTACCTTCCGTTATCTGCTCAAGCCCTTTTTCGCCTTGCTCATCCTGACCGGCTCCCTGGTCAGCTACGCCATGCTCAAGTACGGGGTGATCTTCGACATGGGCATGATGCAGAACATCATCGAGACCAACAGCGGGGAGGCGGGCTCCTACCTCAACGGCTCCGTGGTGCTCTGGTTCCTGCTGACCGGCCTGCTGCCGGTGCTGGTCCTGCTGTGGGTGAAGATTGAGTATCCCCGTCCCTGGTACAAGGGACTGGGTCTGCGCCTCGGTTCCATCGCCCTCTCTTTGCTGTTTCTGATGGGGGCTGCCGCCCTTTATTACCAGGATTACGCCTCGGTCGGGCGCAACAACAAGTCCCTCGGCAAGGAGATAGTGCCCGCCAACTATGTGCACGGGCTCTACAAGTACGCCCGGGATGTGGTCTTCGCCACTCCCATTCCCTACCAGCAGATCGGCACCGATGCCAGGGTGATCGGCCAGCATGAGAAGCCGACCCTGATGTTCCTGGTGGTGGGGGAGACGGCCCGCAGCCAGAACTACTCCCTCAACGGCTACAAGAAGGAGACCAACGGCTTCACCGAGAAGGAGGCCAATGTGGTCTCGTTCAGGAACGTGCGATCCTGCGGCACTGCCACGGCGCTCTCCGTGCCCTGCATGTTCTCGAACATGACCCGGCGTGGCTATGACGAGGCCAGGGCCCAGTCCCAGGATGGCTTGCTGGACGTGCTGCAACATGCCGGGATCTCGGTGCTCTGGAAGGAGAACGACGGCGGCTGCAAGGGGGTGTGCAAAAACGTCCCCACCATCGAGATTGAGCCCAAGGCATTCCCCGCATACTGCTCCGGCAATGCCTGTCATGACGAGGTGCTGTTGCAGGGGCTGGATCAGCAGATCGCCGACATGCAGGGCAAGCAGGGCAGCAAGCTGGTGGCCTTCCACCTGATGGGCAGTCACGGCCCGACCTACTATCGTCGCTACCCGGCCGCCGATCGCGTCTTCCTGCCGGACTGCCCGCGCAGCGACATCGAGAACTGCAGCAACGAAGAGCTGGTGAACACCTATGACAACACCATCCGCTACACCGACAAGGTGCTGGCCCAGCTCATCGACAAGCTCAAGAGCCTGGAGAGCCAGTACAACGTGGGGCTGGTCTATCTGTCGGATCACGGCGAATCCCTCGGTGCCATGGGGCTCTATCTGCACGGCACCCCCTACAAGTTCGCACCGGACGATCAGACCCGGGTGCCGCTCCTGACCTGGTTTTCTCCCCAGTTGCAGGCAGACCGTCAGCTCAATCTGGATTGCCTGCAACAGGAGGCAGCCAGCAAGCGCTTCTCCCACGACAACCTGTTCCACTCCATGCTCGGTATCATGGACGTGCAGACCCAGGTCTATGACGGCAAGCTGGATCTGTTCAAACCGTGCCGGGCGGGGTGAACCGGCGAAAACAGACCATAAAAAAACGGCAGCCACTGGCTGCCGTTTTCGTATCCGAAGGGGTAGGCCTTACTTCTGCTCCATGATGATCTGCAGCAGATCCCCTTCCAGCAGGGAGCGCTTGACCAGGGCGAAGCCGCCGATGGTGGGCTGGTTCTGGAAGCGCGCCTTCACGATGGGCAGGCCGCGATGGAAACTTGGCAGAGACTGGTGCTCGACACAGCGGCGGATGGCCGGGATCAGGATCTCTTCGGCGGCGGTGATTTCACCGGCGATGAGCACCTTCTGGGGGTTGAACAGGTTGACCGTGATGGCGATGGCGCGCCCCAGGTGCTCCCCCACGTTCTCGATCACGCTGCGGGCCAGCTCGTCACCGGCCACCGCCGCCTTGCACACCTCCTGGATGGTGATGTGCTTCTCTTGCAACGAACTCAGGTGACCGCGGCTGATGAGCTCCTTCACTTTGTCGACGATGGCCTCGTTGGAGGCGATGGTCTCGAGGCAGCCGAAGTTGCCGCAGTGGCAGCGCTTGCCAAGGGGTTCGACCTGGATGTGGCCTATTTCGCCGACGTTGCGGTTCTGGCCAAGAAACACCTTGCCTTTGGTGATGATGCCCGAGCCCGTCCCCTGGTGGACACTCACCAGGATGGAGTCCATGCAGTCGCGGGACTCGCCGAAGAAGTGCTCGGCCAGCGCCAGCGAACGGGTGTCGTTGCCCACGTAGCAGGGGAGGTTGAAGTGGTGCTCCAGGAGCTTGGCGAGCCCCAGGTTGCGGATCTGGTAGGTGGGGGTGTAGATGACCATGCCGGATTCCGGGTTGACCAGACCCGGCATGGTCAGCGCGATACTGATGAGGTTGCGGCTGCGATCCTGATTGGCGTCGATGAAGGCGCCAATCTCCCGCAGCAGCATGTCCACCACCGGTTGCTGCTCGATCTCGGTCACCTGGGTGATGTGCTGATCGAGCTCCTTGCCGTCGAGGTCATACAGGGAGAGCTGCAGGTAGCCGCGACCCAGCTTGGCGGACACAAACTGGAAGCGATGCTTGATGGTGGTCAGGGAGATGGCGCGGCGCCCGCCAGTGGAGGCTTGCGGCGAGGTTTCCCTGATGAGGCCGTGCTCGATCAGTTGCCGGGTTATCTTGGTCACGCTGGCCGGGGCCAGCTGACTCAACTCGGCAATTTTGACCCGCGAGATGGGCCCCTGCAGGTCAATGAGGCGATAGACGACCGCACTGTTTACCTGCTTGATAAGATCTACGTTTGCTATTTGTCCGCCAGTCATAGTGTCACTGTGTTGTGTAGTGTCCGTTAACCACGGTCCCGCAGACCGCGAAGGCCTGATCAAAGACGGTGAGGTTGGCAATTTTTCCGACCTGGATACTACCGAGACGCGAGTCCCATCCAATGGCGCGAGCGGGGTAAAGGGTGGCCATTCTCAGTGCTTCGTCGAGCGGCAATCCGACCTGTTTGACCAGATTTTCCACCCCTTCGATCATGGTGAGGGCGGAGCCGCCGAGTGTACCATTCTCATCGACGCACTGACCATCGCGGAAATAGACGGTTGCGCCGCAAAAATCAAATTTCTCAAAGCCTTCCGGTGCACCTGCCGCCGCGGTGGCATCGGTGACCAGCACCAGCCGCTCCCCCAGCATCCTGTGCGCCAGGCGCACGTTGGCCCAGTGTACGTGGTGGCCGTCGACGATGATGCCCGCATAGACATCCTTGCGATCGTAGATGGCTCCGACCACGCCGGGCTCGCGACCATTCAGGGTCGGGGTCATGGCGTTGTAGAGGTGGGTGGCAAAGCGCATGCCGTTGTCAAAGCCCGCCATGGCCTGATCGTAGTTGGCGGCGGTGTGGCCGGCGGAGACCAGGATGCCGGCCTCCACCAGACGGCGGATGTGCTCGGGCTTGTTGCGCTCCGGCGCCAGGGTGATCTTGGCGATGGCGTCCGCGTTGTCGCAGAAGAAGTCGATCATCTCGTCGGCGGGCTGGCGGATCTGTTCGGCCGGGTGGATCCCCTTGCGCTTGAGGTTGGTATAGGGCCCTTCCAGATGGACGCCAAGCACCTCGTTGGGGTGGGCGGCCATGTAGTCGCGGGTGACGGCGACGGCCTGCTTCATGTCCGCATCCGGGCTGGTGATCAGGGTCGGCAGGAAGCTGGTGGTCCCGGATTTCAGGTTGGCCGCCTGCATGGTGGCCAGGGTGTCCGTGGTGATGTGACCGTTGAACATGACGCCACCGCAGCCGTTGAGCTGGACGTCGATGAAGCCGGCGCTGAGGTTGGCGCCCTGGAGGTCAATCTGCTCGATGCCAGCGGGCAGTTCTGCCTGGCGGGAGATGGCGACAATCTTGTCGCCATCGATGACCACGCCATAACCGGTCAGCACGCAGCTGCCGGTGTAGAGAGTGCAATTAGTCAGAGCGTACATGGGAGCTCCTCAGAGGTGCTTGATATTGTCGACTTCCAGTTGCTGGAAGTAGCGCACCGTCTTGACCTTCAACTCCATGGTGGAAGGTTCGTCGCACACCACAATCCCTTTCGGATGCAGTTGCAGGGTGGAGATGGTCCACATGTGGTTGACGCTGCCCTCCACGGTGGCCTGCAGGGCCTGGGCCTTGGCGTGACCGACCACCAGGATCAGGATCTCTTCGGCGTCCATCAGGGTGCCGACACCCACGGTCAGAGCCAGCTTGGGCACCTGCTCTATGTCGCCGCCAAAGAAGCGGGAGTTGGCGATGCGGGTGTCTTCAGTCAGGGTCTTGACCCGGGTACGGGAAGCCAGGGAAGAGGCCGGTTCGTTGAAGGCGATGTGACCGTCGTTGCCGACGCCGCCCATGAACAGGTGGATCTTGCCGTAGGACTTGATCTTGTCTTCGTAGCGCTGGCACTCGGCCACCAGATCCTCGGCGTTGCCATTGAGGATGTTGATGTTTTCCGGGCGAATGTCCACGTGATTGAAGAAGTTGTTGTGCATGAAGCTGTGGTAGCTCTCCGGGTGTTCCTTGGGCAGCCCCACGTACTCGTCCATGTTGAAGGTGACCACGTTCTGGAAGCTCACCTCGCCGGCTTTATGCAGCTCAATCAGGCGCTTGTAGGTGTTGAGCGGGGTGCCGCCAGTGGGCAGACCCAGCACGAAGGGGCGCTCGGCAGTGGGTTTGAACGCATTGATGCGGTCAACGATGTAACGGGCAGACCAGAGACCCACCTGGCTGGCAGACTTCAACGGGATCAGGCGCATTCTATATACCTCAGTACGGTTGCCGCACAGGGAGTGACGGCAAGGGACCAGACACGGATTCAAGTTGTTTTATAGCGTAAATAAAGATTGCGAACTAAGCCACATCTATCGGCTACCTTTATCTCTGTTGAGTGATAATGATCACGAAAGCTGGTTTATTAATTTGCGCAGCGAAATAAAACACATAGACTGCCAATCAAGCCTTGATGGCTTATGCGTCGAACGTGATAAGCACTTAATTTCTAGAAAAACACCAACTAAGGAGAGGAACCGTGAACATTCTCGGTTATTTGCAAAAGATCGGCCGTGCCCTGATGGTGCCGGTAGCGGTATTGCCTGCCGCCGCGATCCTGATGGGGATTGGCTACTGGATTGACCCGAACGGTTGGGGTGGCGGAAGCCCTCTGGCTGCGTTTCTGATCAAGGCGGGTGCCGCCATCATCGACAGTATGCCCATTCTGTTCGCCGTCGGCGTCGCTTACGGCATGTCCAAGGATAAAGACGGTTCCGCCGCGCTGGCCGGTCTGGTCGGCTTCCTGGTGGTCACCACCCTGCTGAGCCCGGGCGCCGTGGCCCAGATCAAGGGTATCCCGGCCGACCAGGTGCCGGCAGCCTTTGCCAAGATCAGCAACCAGTTCGTCGGCATCCTGTGTGGTGTCATCGCCGCCGAGCTCTACAACCGCTTCAGCAGCGTGGAGCTGCACAAGGCGCTGGCCTTCTTCTCCGGTCGTCGTCTGGTGCCGATCGTGACCTCCGTGGTGATGATCGTCGTCTCCTTCATCCTGATGGCCGTCTGGCCGGTCATCTACGGTGGCCTGGTGAGCTTCGGTGAATCCATCGTCAGCATGGGCTCCACCGGTGCCGGCATCTATGCCTTCTTCAACCGTCTGCTGATCCCGGTCGGTCTGCACCACGCCCTGAACTCCGTGTTCTGGTTCGACGTGGCCGGCATCAACGACATCCCGAACTTCCTGGGTGGCCAATCCTCCATCGACGCCGGCAAGGCTGTCGTGGGCGTGACCGGCATGTACCAGGCCGGCTTCTTCCCCATCATGATGTTCGGTCTGCCGGGTGCCGCACTGGCCATCTACCACAGCGCGAAGAAAGAGAACAAAGAGAAGGTTGCGTCCATCATGATCGCTGCCGCCTTTGCCGCCTTCTTCACCGGGGTGACCGAGCCGCTCGAGTTCTCCTTCATGTTCGTGGCGCCGGTACTGTACGTCATCCATGCCCTGCTGACCGGTATCTCCGTGTTCATCGCAGCCTCCATGCACTGGATCGCCGGTTTCGGCTTCAGCGCCGGTCTGGTGGATATGGTGCTCTCCAGCCGCAACCCGCTGGCGACCCAGTGGTACATGCTGCTGGTACAGGGTCTGGTCTTCTTCGGCCTCTACTACGTGGTCTTCCGCGCCGTGATCGCCAAGTTCAACCTGAAAACCCCGGGTCGTGAAGATGACGAAGCCGTGCCGGTACAGGCTCAAACCACCGACCGCACCGAGCTGGCCAAGCAGTATCTGGAAGTGCTGGGTGGTCAGGAGAACCTGGTGACCATCGATGCCTGCATCACCCGTCTGCGTCTGACCCTGAAAGACCGCAGCATCGTTGACGAGCGCAAGCTCAAAGCCCTGGGCGCGGCCGGTGTGGTCAAGCTCGGTGAGCAGAACCTGCAGGTGATTCTGGGCCCATTGGCCGAGATCATCGCCGGTGAGATGAAAGCCCTGCGTTAATCGAGCGACTCGCTCACCTCAAGTCTAAGTCCATTGTTGACATAACTAAGGGCTCCGCCTCGGGGCCCCATATAAAAAAAGCCAAGAAAATCCAACCTTTACTTCAAATGAGAGCAGCAGTTATGAACTTGAAACATTCTCTGTTAGCCATTGCCATGTCTACCGTTTTCGCCGGTCCCGCACTTGCAGCCGATGCTGCCAGGCAAGCGGTGGTCGACGCCCTCGCCAGCAACCTCGTCGTCAAGTACGAAGTCGTCACCAATGACGGTGCCGGCGCCGGTCTTGACTGCCAGGCGCTGGGCTCCGAGTGGGCAAGCTGCGGCGTTGCCAAGCTGCACCTGACCAATACCGGGGCCGACGTCACCTCCAAGGACTGGAGCATCTATGTCTCCTCCATCCGCCGCATCCAGCGGGTGGACAACGACCAGTTCACCATCACCCACCTGACCGGCGACCTCTATCGTTTGACGCCGACCGAGAAGTTCCAGGGCTTTGCCAAGGACGCCACGGTCGAGGTGCCCCTGGTGGTGGAATACTGGGTATTGTTCGAATCTGACATCATGCCGAACTGGTATGTCGCCAGTGAAGGGGCCGAGCCGAAAGTGCTGGCCAGCATGAGCAACATCGACGATGCCAGCACCTACGAGAAGCCGATGCCGACCGATGGCTGGAAGCGCACCAAGGATGACAACAACATCCTGATGAACAGCGAGACCCGTTTCGCCGCCAACCAGACCAGCACCCTGCTGCCTGCCGGCAAGATTGACGACCGCATCCTGCCAAGCCCGATGAAGCAGGTGGTCAAGGCCGGCCCGCAAATCGACTTCTCCACCATCAAGCTCAATGCCCTTGACCTGCCAAGCGATCGCGCCGAGGCCCTGAAGGCGCAACTGACCAAGCTGGGTGTTACCCTCTCCGACACCGGCTACCCGGTCACCATCAAGCTCGGCAGCAAGCTCAAGCAGGCCGAAGGCTACGACATGACCATCGGCAAGAAGGGCACCGTCATTCAGGGGCACGACGTTGACGGCGCCTTCTGGGGCGCCCAGTCCCTGATCTCTCTGCTGGGCGTTGACGACAAGCTGGTGAGTCAGATGAGCGTCGAGGATGCGCCGCGCTTTGAATACCGTGGCATGCAGACCGACGTGGCCCGTCACTTCCGAAGCCCCGAGACCATGAAGAAGCTGGTGGACCAGATGTCCGCCATGAAGCTCAACGTGCTGCACCTGGGGCTGACTAACGATGAAGGCTGGCGTCTGGAGATCCCGGGCCTGCCGGAGCTGACCGACGTCGGCAGCCAGCGTTGCCACGACGAGTCCGAAACCAAGTGCCTGATGCCGCAGCTCGGCTCCGGCCCCACCAGCGACAACCAGGGTTCCGGTTTCTACAGCAAGGCGGACTACATCGACCTGGTACGCTATGCCAAGGCGCGTGGTGTGACCGTGATCCCCGAGATCAACATGCCGGCCCACGCCCGTGCCGCCGTGGTCTCCATGGAGGCGCGCTACAAGCGTCTGATGAGCGAGGGCAAAGAGGCCGAGGCCAACCAGTTCCGTCTGACTGACCCGGCCGATACCTCCAATGTCACCTCGGTACAGTTCTACGACAAGATGTCCTTCATCAACCCCTGCCAGCCGGGTGCCGCCACCTTCGTGGCCAAGGTGATGGATGAAGTGGCCCAGATGCACCAGGCCGCCGGCCAGCCGCTGACCGCCTGGCACTACGGTGGTGACGAGGCGAAGAACATCATGCAGGGCGGTGGTTACCAGGATCCGGCCGTCACCAAGAAAGAAGATCTGGTGGCCTGGAAGGGCAACGTCGACTCCAGCAAGCAGGACAAGCCGTTCGGCAAGTCCCCCATGTGCCAGAAGATGATCGACGATGGCAAGATCAAGGACGTGGCCGAGCTGCCGGTCTACTTTGCCAAGGAAGTGAGCGAGATGGTCAAGGGCCACGGCTTCTCCACCCTGCAGGCGTGGGAAGATGGCCTGAAGTACGCCACGGATGCCAGCGTATTCGCCACCGACAAGACACGGGTCAACTTCTGGGAAACCCTCTACTGGGGTGGTTTCAACGAGGCGATGAAGTGGGCGCACAAGGGCTATGACGTGGTGCTCTCCAACCCGGATTACCTCTACTTCGACTTCCCGAACGAGGTACACCCGGCTGAGCGCGGCTACTACTGGGCAACCCGCTTCAACGACACCCGCAAGGTGTTCGCCTTCGCCCCGGAAAACCTGCCGCAGAACGCCGAGACCTCGGTTGACCGCGACGGCAACGCCTTCGTGGCCAAGGGTGACCAGGATCCGGTCAAGTTCAAGGGGATCTCCGGTCAGCAGTGGAGTGAAACCGTGCGCACCGATGCCCAGTACGAGTACATGGTCTATCCGCGTATCTTCTCCGTGGCCGAGCGCGCCTGGCACAAGGGCGGCTTCGAGCTCGATTACGTGAAGGGTCGCGAGTTCTCCGGCACCACCAAGCACGTGAACAAGGCCACCCTGAACAAGGAGTGGAACCAGTTTGCCAACGTGTTGGGTCAGCGTGTGCTGCCCAAACTGGACCAGGCCGGGGTGGAATACCGCCTCTCCGTACCGGGCGCCAAGGTGGTGAACGGTGTGCTGGAAGCGAATGTGGATCTGCCGGGTCTGCCCATCCAGTACAGCCTGGATGGCAAGAGCTGGAGCGCCTACGACGCTGCCGCCAAGCCGACCGTGGATGGCAAGGTCTACCTGCGTACCACCAGCTTCGATGGCAAGCGCACCAGCCGCGTCACCGAGCTGAACTGATAGCTAGCCTTCAATCCATAACGCAAGGTGGGTCGCAAGACCCGCCTTTCCCAAGGTCGATGGCCATCGGGTTTGGGAAAGGTTGACTCTGCGTGTGAACCTTTGTTGTGTGTGTTTTGTCTGTTTTTCATCACTTGAGACCCCGCCCCGTGCGGGGCTTTTTTTGACCAGGATCTCTGCAATTTCTCCCGTTTCGCCGTTTTTGGTGCGCCAATGACCCGAATTGGCCAAATTCAGGTTGAGGCAGGGCGCGTAATGAGGGATCATACCCGGCTTGACGGCGGGGGTATGAGGGTGCCAGCCGGCACAACGTCCGCCAGTGACGCATTTTTGAGGTGAGCCATGAGTCAGGCGAACAGCCCAACTAACTTTATTCGTCAGATCATTGATGAAGATCTGGCCAGCGGTAAGCACAGCAGCGTGCATACCCGTTTCCCGCCGGAGCCGAACGGTTATCTCCATATCGGCCACGCCAAATCCATCTGCCTGAACTTCGGCATCGCCCGCGACTATCAGGGTCAGTGCAACCTGCGTTTCGATGACACCAACCCGGCGAAGGAAGACATCGAGTTCGTGGAGTCCATCAAGCAGGACGTCCAGTGGCTGGGCTTCCAGTGGAGCGGCGAGATCTGCTACTCCTCCGACTATTTCCACAAGCTGCACGGCTACGCCATCGAGCTCATCGAGAAGGGACTGGCCTATGTGGACGAGCTCTCCCCGGAGCAGATGCGCGAATACCGCGGCACCCTGACTGCCCCTGGCAAGAACAGCCCGTTCCGCGATCGCAGCGTGGAAGAAAACCTGGCCCTGTTCGCCAAGATGAAGAACGGTGAGATGGCCGAAGGGAGCGCCTGCCTGCGCGCAAAGATCGACATGGCATCCCCCTTCATGGTGATGCGCGATCCCGTCATCTATCGCATCAAGTTTGCCCACCACCACCAGACCGGTGACGAGTGGTGCATCTACCCGATGTATGACTTCACCCATTGCATCTCGGACGCCCTGGAGGGGATCACCCACTCCCTGTGTACCCTGGAGTTCCAGGACAACCGTCGCCTGTATGACTGGGTGCTGGACAACATCAGCATCGACTGTCACCCCCGTCAGTACGAGTTCTCCCGTCTGAACCTCGAATACACCGTCATGTCCAAGCGCAAGCTGAACCTGCTGGTGACCGAGGGGCACGTCAGCGGCTGGGATGATCCGCGCATGCTGACCGTCTCCGGTCTGCGCCGCCGTGGTTACACCCCGGCCTCCATCCGCGAGTTCTGCAAGCGCATCGGTGTGACCAAGCAGGACAACATCGTCGAGATGAGCATGCTGGAAGCCTGCATCCGCGACGATCTCAACGAGAACGCCCCGCGCGCCATGGCCGTGCTGCACCCGGTGAAGGTGGTGATCGAGAACCTGGCGGCCGATGAGGTGCTGACCGCCCCTGCGCACCCGAACAAGCCGGAGATGGGGACCCGTGAGCTGCATTTCTCCCGCGAAATCTTCATCGACGAAGCGGACTTCAAAGAGGAAGCCAACAAGCAGTTCAAGCGGCTGGTGCTGGGCAAGGAAGTGCGCCTGCGCAACGCCTACGTCATCAAGGCCGAACGGGTCGAGAAGGATGCGGACGGCAAGGTCACCTGCATCTACTGCTCTTACGACCCCGAGACCCTGGGCAAGGATCCGGCGGACGGCCGCAAGGTGAAAGGGGTGATCCACTGGGTCAGCGCCACTCACTCCCTGCCGGCCGAAGTGCGTCTCTACGACCGTCTGTTCAAGGTGCCGAACCCGGGCGCCGAGGATGACTTCGAAGCGGCTCTGAATCCGGAATCCCTGGTGATCATCGAAGGGGCCCGGGTGGAAGCTTCCCTGAAGGATGCCAAGCCTGAGTTTGCCTACCAGTTCGAGCGTGAAGGTTACTTCTGCGCCGACAACAAGCTCTCCAGCGCTGAGCGCCTGGTGTTCAACCGCACCGTGGCCCTGCGTGACGTCTGGGGCAAGGCCGAGGTCTGATAGAAGAGGGCAGGGGAAACCCTGCCGCTTCTGGTCCGGATTGCGGACACAAAAAAGCCAGCATCATGCTGGCTTTTTTATTGCGCCGACCCGGCCGAATCAATCGTCGTGCTTGCAGTCACCGTTGGCGCAGTGGCCATACAGGTAAAGGCTGTGGTTGGTCAGGCGGATGTTGTGCGCTTTGGCGATGTCGCGCTGGCGCTGTTCGATCACCTCGTCGGAAAACTCGATCACCTTGCCGCAGTCGAGGCAGACCAGGTGGTCGTGGTGCTCCTGGGTGGCCAGCTCGAACACCGACTTGCCCCCTTCGAAATGGTGACGGGTGACGATACCGGCATCATCAAACTGGTTGAGAACGCGATAAACGGTAGCGAGACCAATCTCCTCGCCCTGATCGATCAGCCGTTTGTACAGATCTTCCGCACTGGTGTGCTGGCAGTCCGGCTGTTGCAGGATTTCCAGGATCTTGACACGGGGCAAGGTGATCTTGAGCCCGGCCTTTTTTAACGCTTGGTTGTTGTCTGCCATTTCTATTTATTCGCATTCTCGAAGGTGTGGTTATTCTGATTGACTGCCGCTGTAATGGCAACCACGAACTCGCTTGGCCTGTCATTATAGGTCGTAGCCAAGTTAAAAATAAACCCAGCAATTCAAGGGCTTTAGCTCATCAAGCCCGTCATGGGAATATTCAGGCCCGCTTGCTCGACCAGAGAATGTTGATACTATGTGACTTCTTTATAGTCTGGTCGGATGAGATCCATGGATTGGCTTTTCGGCAATGCCGCCTGGGTGCGCTGCGCCCTCAACGCCTGGCCCCCCTTCTGGGGCGCAGGCATCAAGATAGAAACCCTGAGCCCCGATTTCCGCTTCTGCCGGGTCACTCTCAAGTCCCGCTGGTGGAACAAGAATGCCAACCGGACCCAGTTCGGTGGCAGCATGTTCGCCATGACGGATCCCATCTACCCGTTGATGCTGATGGGCTATTTCAAGAACCGCTACTACGTGTGGGACAAGGCGGGCAGCATCAATTTCATCAAGCCGGGCAAGGGCAAACTGGTGGCGGAGTTCACCCTGAGCGACGCCAAGCTGGCATCGATCGTGGCGGCGACCGAGGGGGGAGAGAAGCACTTTCCCGAGTTCGAGGTGCAGGTGCAGGATGGCCAGGGCGAGCTGGTGGCCCAGGTGAAGCGCACCCTCTATGTCAGATCCAAGCCCCAGCACAGGGGGGGCTGAATGCCTGCTGCAGATGCAACAAGGGCCCCGTCGGGGCCCTTGTTGCATGAAGAGGGAGGGAGATCAGATCACTCCAGCTCGCCCAGGCACATCTCTTCGTGCAGCTGTTTGCACCAGCCTTTGACGCGCTCTGCAGTCAGCTCCGGCTGGCGATCTTCGTCGATGCCCAGGCCCACGAAGTGCTTGTCATCCACCAGTGCCTTGGAGGCTTCGAACTCGTAGCTCGCGGTCGGCCAGTGGCCGATGATGATGGCGCCCTTGGCTTCGACGATGTCACGCAGGGTGCCCATGGCGTCGAGGAAGTACTCGGCATAGTCTTCCTGATCGCCGCATCCGAAGATGGCCACCAGCTTGTTGTTGAAATCGATCTCTTCGAGTTCGGGGAAGAAGTCGTCCCAATCGGCCTGGGCTTCGCCGTAGTACCAAGTCGGGATGCCGAACATCAGCAGATCGAAGCTGTCGATGTCGGCCTTGCTGCTCTTGGCAATGTCACGGACTTCAATCAGTTGTTTGCCCAGTTCTTTCTGGATCATCTTGGCGACAGCTTCGGTATTACCGGTATCGCTGCCGAAAAACAGACCTACACTAGCCATAGTGTTTCGTTACCCGTATCTGGTGTTGATGCTTGACGGTTCAGATTGCGATGCCTGCTGCATGAGCAGACTCGATCTGTTGCTTCAGGATAGATTGGATCAGCTCGGCTCGGCTGACGTTCTGTTGCAGCGCAAGTTGGTTCAGGCGCTCCAGCAACTCGGCTTCCACCTTTAACTCGACCCGTTTCAGCCCGTTCTCACGATCGCGCTTGAGCTGGTTGCGCTTGTTGATCTTGAGCTGGGTCTCGCGGGGGAGTGGATTGGTCTTTGGCCTGCCGGGGCGCTTCTCAGTTGCGAACAGATCCAGTGTTGTTCGATCAGTTTGCTGTTTGGCCATACATCACAGATGAAAAGTAGTTAGCCGATCCCTGAGCCTTCCCAGCCCATTTCGATCAGCCCCTTGGCGACAAAACCCGCGCAACCCAGAAACAGCACCAGCCAGACGATGAAGCGGCCGAAGCGGGGCACATTGCCCCGTTTGAGCACGTCCTGAATGGCCAGACCAATCAGCAGGAAGATGGCCACGAAGAACAGTTTCAGGCCCAGACTCTCGATGAGATCGATGTGTTCACTCAGCATGGATTGCGCGCACTCCTTAAGACGGGCGCACTATATCACAAAGGATTTGAAACTGTTAACCGCCTGTCGACAGGAAATCCACAACCAGTTTGTTGAACAAAACCGGCTTTTCCGCGTGCAGCCAGTGACCCGTGCCGGCGATGACGCGGGCCTTGGCGGCCGGGAACTGGGCCATCGCGGCCCCGGTGTATTCGGGCAGCATATAGTCGGAGTCGCCCCCCTTGATGAAGAGTGTCGCGCCTTCGAAGCGGCGTTCATCGTCAGGCCAGCCCATGATGTTGGCGTAGTTGCGCTCAAGGGCCGGCACGTTGAAACGCCACCCCCATCCAGACTCCCCTTTGGCGAAGGATTTGAGCAGGAACTGGCGCACCCCGGCGATCTCGATGTACTCGGCCAGCATGGCTTCCGCCTCGCTGCGGCTCTGGGGGGGCGTGGCCAGCGTGGCATTGAGCCCGGCAAACACGTTCTTGTGGCGGGCGTGGGGATAGGCCACCGGGGCGATGTCCGCCACTACCAGCTTGCTGACCCTGTGAGGGGCCTGCTTGGCGACCTGCATGGCGACCTTGCCCCCCATGGAGTGACCCACCAGGGCCACCTGTTCAAGTCCAAGATGGTCCAGCAGGGCCAGGATGTCCTCAGCCTGGGACGGGTAGCTCATCTCGTCCGAGTGAAAGGAGGCGCCGTGATTGCGTAGATCGACGCTGATGACCCGGTATTGTTCGCTGAGGGGGCGTGCCAGCAGGCCGAGGTTGTCCAGGCTGCCAAAGAGGCCATGGATCAGTACGATAGTCGGGCCTTCGCCCTGTTCCTTGAAGTTCAATCGTGGGTATTGTTGCAAAATGACACCTTATCGGTCGTGGGCTCTATCGCCATAATTTTTAACACACTGAAAGAAAAGGATTTCATTCCTGGTGGGGGATTTTTTTGTGGTTTTTTTTCAAAAATATCTCCCCGGGATCGGCTATCAGTGCGGGGGATCACACACTTGGCCCGTCATTATGCCGTATTCTCAAGGAGATTCATGCACATCTGTCCGCCCCTTGCTTGGGCTGCCGGGTCTGCCTATGTATAATCGCCGCATCCGAATTTCGACGAGTCCAGCGCATCCCTATGAAAACCATCGAGCTTGATGACGATCTCTACTTCTTTATCGCGAGCCAGACCCGGCACATCGGCGAGAGTGCGTCCGATATCCTGCGTCGCCTGCTGGAGCAACCCGCCCAGGCCGGCACGGCAACCGTGGCGGCCGCGCCTGCGATGCAACCGCAACCCGTGGCCGATGCCATGGGGCTGGAGGCACTGCTGGATTCCGGCGAGCTGCAGAAAGAAGAGAAGTCCATCAACCGCTTCATGCTGGTATTGAGCACCCTCTATCGGGACAACCCGGAAGGCTTCACCCAGGCGACCGAGATAAAAGGGCGCAAGCGCGTCTACTTCTCCCGTGACCCGGAAGCGCTGCGTGCCAGTGGCAGCACCACCAAGCCCAAGCCGGTACCGGAGACCCCGTTCTGGGTGATCACCAATACCAATACCAGCCGCAAGCAGAACATGGTGGCCCAGCTCATGAACAGCATGGGTTATGACGAGGATCTGACGGCTCGGGTGTGCGGCGCCGTTTAACCCATCAACGACTTCAGGCCTTGCCGGGCAAGGCTCAGCTCAAGGAAAACGCCATGGCACAGCATTCCCACGCCGGTCAGCCGGCTCGTCTTTGCGATCTGACCAACATTCCCCGTCTGGTCAGCGCCTACTACCTCAACAAGCCGGACATGAGCCGCCCTGAGCAGCGGGTCGCCTTTGGCACCTCCGGTCACCGCGGCAGCGCCCTGCACAGCGCCTTCACCGAATCCCACATTCTGGCGGTGACCCAGGCGCTGGTGGAGTACCGCCAGCAGGCCGGTATCACGGGGCCGTTGTTCGTCGGCATGGATACCCATGCCCTGTCTGAATCCGCCTTTGCCAGCGCGGTGGAAGTGCTGGCGGCCAACGGTGTCGAGACCCGCATTCAGGCCGGCCTCGGCTTCACGCCGACCCCGGTCATCTCCCATGCCATCCTGCGCCACAACGCAGGCAAACCCGTGGCGCAGGCGGACGGCGTCGTGATCACCCCGTCCCACAACCCGCCGGAAGACGGTGGCTTCAAATACAACCCGCCCCACGGCGGTCCTGCCGAAG
Source organism: Aeromonas sp. TW 6 (assembly GCF_013168745.1). NCBI lineage: Bacteria > Pseudomonadati > Pseudomonadota > Gammaproteobacteria > Aeromonadales > Aeromonadaceae > Aeromonas > Aeromonas sp. TW 6. The sequence continues at coordinate 94,388 of NZ_JABERS010000003.1, forward strand.
GCGAGATCACCAAGTGGGTGGAAGACCGCGCCAACGCGATCCTGGAAGCGGGCCTGGCCGGCGTGAAGCGGATGCCGTTTGCCGAGGCCCTCAAGAGCCCGTTCGTGGTGGAACACGACTATGTCACCCCTTATGTGGATGATCTCGAAAATGTGCTGGATCTGGCCGCCATCAAGCAGGCTGGCATCAAGATCGGCGTGGATCCGCTGGGTGGCTCCGGCGTCGCCTACTGGGACGTCATCGCCAGGCGCTACGGTCTGGACATCGAGGTGGTGAACTACAAGGTCGACCCGACCTTCTCCTTCATGACCCTGGACAAAGACGGCAAGATCCGGATGGACTGTTCCAGCCCGTTCGCCATGGCGAGCCTGATTGCCCTGAAAGACAAGTTCGACATCGCCCTTGGCAATGACCCTGACTACGATCGTCACGGCATCGTCACCAAGGCGGGCCTGATGAATCCGAACCACTATCTGGCGGTGGCGATCCAGTATCTGTTCACCCACAGAACCGGCTGGCCCAAGGGGGCGGCCGTCGGCAAGACGCTGGTCTCCTCTTCCATGATCGACCGGGTAGCCGGCGAGATCGGTCGCACCCTCAAAGAGGTGCCGGTCGGCTTCAAGTGGTTCGTGGACGGTCTCTACAGCGGCGAGTTCGGCTTTGGCGGCGAGGAGAGCGCGGGTGCCTCCTTCCTGCGCAAGGACGGTACCGTCTGGACCACCGACAAGGATGGCTTCATCCTGGCGCTGCTGGCGGCCGAGATCCTGGCGGTGACCGGCAAGGATCCCCAGGCCCACTACGATGCGCTCGAAGCCAGATTCGGCCGCTCCAGCTACCGCCGCATCGATGCCCCGGCCAACAGCGCCCAGAAGGCGGTGCTCTCCAAGCTGGATCCGGCCCTGGTGGAAGCCTCCACCCTGGCTGGCGAGCCCATCCTCGCCAAGCTGACCAAGGCGCCGGGCAACGATGCCGCCATCGGCGGCCTGAAAGTGGTGACCGAGAACGGCTGGTTCGCGGCGCGCCCCTCCGGTACCGAGTCCATCTACAAGATCTACATGGAGAGCTTCAAGGGGGAGGCGCACCTGGACCTCATCCAGCAGGAAGCCCAGCAGATCGTCTCCGCCGCCCTGGCCAAGGCAGGCGTTTGACCCTCACGGCAACAACCCATGTGAAAGAGGAGCCCTGGTGGCTCCTCTTTTTTTGTGTCGGGTTGACTGCGGATCAGCCGTTGTCGATGCTGCCGGTGGCGGCCTTGCGGTTCTGCCAGCGCTTGAGGAAAGAGCGGGCCGGCAGCTTCATCAGGAAGAGAGAGAGCAGGATGATGCCGATGCCGAGCCACTGACGGCCATCCAGGGTTTCTCCCACCATCAGCACACCGCAGGAGACCGCCACCATGGGATTGGTGAGGGCCAGCATCCCCATCACCTCAGGGCCATGGCGTTTGAGTCCCCAGAGCCAGGCCCAGTAGGCCAGAGCCGTATTGAGGATCACCAGCCAGATAAGCCCGGGAGTGGCGTCAGCCCGGGGCAGGGGCATGGGGCCGGCCAGCCACCAGGCCAGCGGGATCAGCATCAGGCCGCCCAGCAGCAGCTGCCAGGCGGTCAGGGCCAGCAGATCGTCCACCGGCCAGCGTTGCATCCAGCGGCTCGACTGGCCGATGAGCAGGGTGGCGAGCAGGGCGCACGCCACGCCGACGGGATCCAGATTGGCAGAGGGATTGAGCAGCAAGAGCACCCCGACGAGCCCCATCACCCCCAGCAACAGCCACTTGAGCGTCGGTCTGACACCGTCTTGCAGCCAGGCCAGCCCCATCAGGATGAGGGGCAGCGTCGCTCCCAACGTACCCGCCACGGCGCCGGGCAGGCGAAACGCCGCCACGAAAAGCAGGGCGAAGAAGGCGGTGATGTTGCAAAACGCCAGCAGGAACTGCCTGCTCCAGACGAGAGGCGGTCTGCGGGGATGGAGCAACAGCAGCAGCACCCCGGCGGGGAGGGCGCGCCACACGGCCACCCAGTAGGGGGAGTAGTCGGTCAGGTAGAGACTGACGACGGCATAGGTGCTGCCCCAGAGCAGGGGGGCGAGCAGGGCGATCAGCAGCGGCATGGTTATCTCGTAACAAAGTATCTTTAAGTAAAGATACATTAGCCGCGAGTTGGTTTATTATCAAGTATCTTCATGTAAAGATAATGGAGCCCGAATGGAGAGTGATCATGTAGATCAGCTGCTGGTCCAGTGGGCCCGGCAGCGCCCGGACCTCGACTGCTCCCCCATGGGGGTGCTGGGGCGGGTGGCGCGCATGGCGGCGATCGCCGGGCGCGAAGTGAGCGAGACCCTCAAGGAGTGCGGTCTGCTGGGGTCTGACTTCGATATCCTGGCGACCCTGCGTCGGGCCGGTGAGCCGCTGACTCCGACCGCGCTCTACCAGTCCGCCATGCTGAGTTCAGGAGCCATGACTGCCCGGCTCGACAAGCTGGAGCAGCGTGGCCTGATAAGACGTGAAGCCTCCCCCGATGACAGGCGCAGCCTGCTGGTCTGCCTGACGGAGCCGGGGCGGGAGCTGGTTGACCATGCGGTGGAACAGCACGTGGCGAACGAGCGCCGCCTGCTGGCCCCATTGACCTTGGCCGAACAGGAGCAGCTGGCCGCCCTGCTCAAGCGCTGGTTGCTGGAGAACGAATAGCAAAACGGGCCCATCGGGCCCGTTTTCGTTGGCATTGAGGCTGACTCAGTAGCCGCCTCTGGCATCCCTGACGGCAAGGCCAAGCTGCCATACCGCCATGGCGTAGTGGGTGCTGTGGTTGTAGCGGGTGATGGCGTAGAAGTTCGGCAAGCCGTACCAGTACTGGTAACCGGTGCCGACATCCAGACGCAGCAGGCTCGCCTCCTTGTGATTGCCAAGGGATCCGGTTGGGGTCAACCCGGCACCGCGCAGGGTGGCCACCGGGTAGCGGGTCTGGAAGCCGTGCTCATAGCCCGGAAGCTGTCCCTGACCGCGTACTGCCACCGGCTGCCCTTTCTCCCAGCCGTGGGCCTTGAAGTAGTTGGCCACGCTGCCGATGGCATCCACCGGATCCCACAGGTTGGTGTGGCCGTTGCCGTTGAAGTCCACCGCGTAGTTGCGAAAACTCGACGGCATGAACTGGCCGTAGCCCATGGCCCCGGCATAGGAACCCTTGGGTTCGGTGGGATCCATCCCTTCATCCCGGGTCATCACCAGGAAGGCTTCCAGCTCGCCGGTGAAGAAGTCGGCGCGGCGCGGGTAGTCAAATGCCAGGGTCGCCAGGGCGTCGAGAATGCGGGTTTTGCCCATCACCCGACCCCAGCGGGTTTCCACCCCGATGATGCCGACGATGATCTCGGGTGGCACCCCGTAGATCTGCTGCGCCCGGTTGAGTTCACTCTCGTATTCACGCCAGAAGTTGACGCCGTTCTGTACGTTGTCTGGAGTGATGAACTTGGCGCGGTAGCGGTTCCAGGCGCCGGTCGGACCGGTGGGCGGTCTGGTGGTGGGGGCCTGGGCGTCCATCAGCTTGATGATCCAGTCATAACGCTCGGCCTGGGCCAGTACCCGGTGCAGCTCGGCGCTGTCGAAGCCGTGCTTTTGCACCATCCGCTGCACGAAGTTGTCCACGTTGGAACGATTGGCGAAGTCCCCCTTGCTGACCCCGGGCTGGCTCACCTGCCCGTAGAAGGGTTTGCTCGGCGGCGTCTGGTTGATGAAGGCGCTGTTGGGTTGGGGTTTGACCACGGGCTTGGGCGCCGGCGTGCTGCTGCAGCCGTAGATCAGGGGAAACAGGGAGAGGACACAGACAAGGCGACGCATAGGGTTCTCGTGAGCCTGAAAAAGAGTGCCGTCATGGTAAAACATTGGCGTGCAGGCGCAAGTGCTCCGTGCCGGCGCGCCCCCGGGGATCCCGTCAGTGCAGGGTGTGGTAGCCGCTCCAGATCCGGGTCAGGGTCGTGATGGCACAGAGCAGGGCGAAACCGTAGGCCAGTGGCACGAAGGCGGCGGGCCAGAGGCACATGAGCACGAAGAGGGCGATGGTTTCGCTCCCCTCGGTGAGCCCGCCCAGATAGTAGAGGGATTTGTGGTGGTAGACGGGGCTCTCGATGCCCCGTTTGCCCGCCATGATGGCAAAGGCCAGAAAGCTCGATCCCGTGCCCATGAAGGCGAACAGCAGGGTGGCGGCGGCCAGGGCGTTGGCCGGGTCGGCGAGGGCAAAGCCCAGCACCACGGCGGCGTAGAAGATGAAATCCAGCGTGATGTCGAGAAACCCGCCGCAGTCGGTGATGCCCGTTTCCCGCGCCACGGCGCCATCCAGCCCGTCCAGCAGCCGGTTGAGCAGAATCGCCGCCAACGCCCACTGATAGCAGCCAAAGGCCAGCAGCGGCAGCGCCAGCATGCCGATGAGAAAGCCGGCGAGGCTCACCTGGTTGGCGCTCACCCCGGCCCGGCACAGTGGGAGGGCGAGCGCGGCGAGGGGGCGGCGGATAACCGGGATCAGGTGGCGATCAAACAAGGTGGTGCTCCTCTTCTGGGATGGCTGGGGGGATCAGCTGCAAGATGGTGCCCGGCGCGTCATCTTCGTCGTGGGTCACCAGAATGGCGGGGATGGCCAGTGCCTTGATCTGCGCGAACACCAGTTCACGAAAGGCGGCCCGCAGCGGCTTGTCGAGGCGGGAGAAGGGTTCGTCCAACAACAATGCCCTGGGCTCGGCCAGCAGGGCACGCAGCAGGCTGACGCGGGCTTTCTGGCCACCTGAGAGCGCCCCGGGCAGCTTGTCCACCTGAGCCTCCAACCCAACCTCGGCCAGCGCCTCGCGGGCCCGGGTCTGCCTTGCCGCCATCCCCTTGAGATGCGCCGGCATGCCGAACATCAGATTTTCGGCCACCGTCAGGTGGGCAAACAGCAGGTCATCCTGAAACAGGATGCCGACGCCCCTCTCCTGAGGGGGCAGCGGGGTGAGGCGACGTGCGCCGAGCAGGATGTCCCCGGTCAGCCGGATGGGCCCCCCGGGTGGCAGCACTCCCGCCAGCGCCGCCAGCAGGGAGCTCTTGCCACAGCCGCTCGGTCCCATCAGGGTGAGCACCTCGCCCGGGGCCACCCTGAGGGGAGGGAGCGTCAGCAGGGGGGCGCCGTCGAGGAAGAGGGTGAGTGCGGAGGTATGCAGCATCGGGTCAGGGCCTCAGAGCGGGGTTGATGCGCCGCGGCAGCCAGAGCGCCAGGGCATAGATGAAAAGGGGCAGCAGCAGTTGCAGCAGGCCGTAGAGCCCCGCCAGCCGCCGGTTGAGGCCGCTGCCGATGGCCACCGCCTCCGTGGTGATGGTGACGACCCGCCCGCCCCCGAACAGCAGGGTCGGCAGGTATTGGGCCAGGCTCACCGCCGCTCCGACACCGAAGGCGAACAACAGGGGACGGGCGAGCAGGGGACCCTTGACTCGCCACCAGGCCCCCCAGGGGCTGGCCCCGAGCGTGAGGGCCACCCGGGTGAGGCGCTCGTCGAACTGGCGATAGGGGCCGTGCAGGCAGAGATAGACGTATGGAAAGACGAAGATCAACTGGCTCCAGAGTACCCAGCCTGGGCCTATGCCAGTGAATCCCAGCCCGTCGGTCTGAAGGCGCAATCCAAACAGCAGGCTGGCCTGGGGCAGCAGCAGAGGCAGGCAGACAAGCCAGAGGGTGCGTGTGGCGCGGCGCGCAGGCAACGCCTCGAGGCAGAGCACCGCCAGCAGCAGGGAGAGCGCGGCGCAGAGCAGGGCCAGCCACAGACTCTGCCACAGCAGCGGGCCCAGGCTCGGCAGCAGAGCCTGCCAGTGGTGGCTGCTCCATTCGCTCGGCCAGAGGGCGGGAAAAGACCAGCGCCGGGTCAGGGACCAGAGCAGCAGGGCGGCGAGCACCAGCAGATTGGTCAGGAGCAGCCCCCACACGCCGATGCGGGCAATGAGTGCGGGCCAGGGCGAGGCGGGGGCGCGTCGCCCATCCAGCCAGCGAGCCTTGCCGAGGGTGAGGTGGGCCCGCTCCAGCAGCCTGAGGGCGCCAAGCAGCAGCAGGTTGAGGGCGAGCAGCAAGAGGGCGCCGCTGGCACTGGCGCCGCGCCAGGCGGGGTCGGCATCCTGATACCAGAGCCAGAGTCGCACCGCCAGGGGCGGCGGGGCATCCGGCCCCAGCAGCAGGGCGAGATCCACCACCGCCAGACCATAGGCGGCCACCGCGTAGAGGGGCAGTCGCAGGGCGGGCCAGAGGGCGGGCAGCAGCAGGCGCCACCAGATCCGGGGGGCACTGAAGCCGAGGCTGGCCCCCAGCCACTGCTGGCGCGCCACCTTGGCGGGATCCAGTGCCGCCAGCGCCATCAGCAGCAGGAAGGGGGTCTCCTTGAGGATGAGCACCACGATGAGGCCAAGCCCCCAGGGATCCTTGAGGGTTTGCCAGTCCGGGGGTTGATGGGTGAGGTCAAGCAGGGGGGCGACGAGGCGCAGCAGCCAGCCGGAGGGAGCGATCAGAAAGGCGATGCCGATGGCAAAGGCGACGTGGGGAAGCGCCAGCAGGGGGGAGAGCAGGCGGCGCAGCCAGCGCATCCAGGGACGCCCGTCCCCCTGGGCGAGCAGCAGGGCGGTGGCGCCGAGAGCCCCCAGGGTGGAGGCGCCCGCCACCCAGAGGCTCAACCCTGCGGAGTGCCAGAGTCCGGGCTGGGGGAGCAAGAGGGATAGATTGGCGGGGGCGAGCCCCTCGATGACCAGCAACAGCAGGCCCCCGGCGAGCGGGATTCCCAGCATCAAAAAGGGCAGCAGGAGGAGAAGAGGGGCGCGCACCTGCATGATGGATCAGTGGCCGTAGCGCTCGGCCCAGGCCGCTTCCAGCCGCGTCTGCCAGCTGGGATGGGGCTCTGCCACTCCCTTGAAGCGCAATGCCGGACGGGTCTGGCCTGGCAGCGCCTCCTGGCGCAGCACGCTGGGATCCCCCCAGAAGGCGGGGTCGCTCTTGCGCGCCTGGGCGGCGGGGCTCAGCAGGAAGTTGACCACCACCTTGGCCCCGGCCCGGGCGGAGGCATTGAAGGGGATGGCGAGGAAATGGCTGTTGGTGAGCGCCCCTTTTTCCATGGCGATGGCCTTGACGGTGGGGGGCAGGGTGCCGTTTTGCACCGAACTCTGGGCTTCCCCCGGGTTGAAGCTGATGGCCATGGCCAGCTCGCCGTCATCGAGCAACTGCCTGGTCTCGGCTGCGCCGGTGGGGAAGAGCCTGCCCTTTCGCCAGAGCGCGGGGTGAAGCTGGTCGAGCCAGGCCCAGAGAGGGGCGGTGATGCGAAGGAAGTCGGCATCGGTCGCCTCCCGATAGAGGGGCGCCGGATCCGGTGTCAGCTCCAGCAGGATCTGCTTGAGAAAGCTCGAGCCGTGAAACTGGGGAGGCTTGGGGTAGGTGAAGCGGCCGGGGTGAGCCTTGGCCCAGGCCAGCAGGGCGGCCGCCGAGATGGGAGGTGTGTCTACCTGGTCGTCATCCACCATCAGATTGAGCTGGCCTATGCCCCAGGGGGCCTCCAGCCCCTCGACCGGCACGGTGAAGTCCTCACTCACCGGCAGGGCGGTGTCCACCAGGACCATGTTGGGCAGCTCGTCGGTAAAGGGAGCCCCCAGCAGCCCCTGCTCCTTGAGCGCCTTGAAGTTCTCGCCGTTGACCCAGAGCAGGTCGATGGGGCCGTTCGACGTCTTGCCAGTCTGTTTGCCGGCCAGCAACTGGCTCACGCTCTGGGCGATGTCATCCACCTTCACCTGCACCAGCTCGACCTGGTACTGGCGAGCGATCTCCTGCCTGGCCCACACCAGGTAGGCGTTGATCTCGGGGCTGCCCCCCCAGGCGTTGAAGTAGACGGTCTGCCCCCTGGCGGCCAGCAAGGTCTGCTGCCACGATGCGTCATTGGCGTGGAGCGGGGAGGCCAGCAGCAGGGGGACAGCGGCTATCAGGGGACGGAGCAGGGCGCGAAGTCGGGTCTTGAACATGATGGTTGCCTCGTCAGAGTCAGGCGCCGCGGCGCCAGCGGTGATAACGGGCCAGCAGCGCCAGCAGGCGCCCGGGCTGGCGGGCACGGCGCCAGGCGCCAGCCACGTACTTGTTCCCCTCCATCAGGGTGGGGTAGGGGTGAACGGTGGCGAGGATCTTGCCAAGTCCCAGGCGGTGGCGCATGGCGAGAGCAAACTCGGCGATCCGCTCGCCGGCGTGAGCACCCACTATGGTGGCCCCGAGTATCCTGTCACGGCCCGGCACCGTCAGCACCTCGACAAAGCCCCCTGACTCGCCGTCGGTGATGGCTCTATCCAGCTCGGCCATCTCGAAGCGGGTCGACTCGAAGGGGATGCCTCGGGCATGAGCCTCTTTCTGGTTGAGGCCGACCCTGGCTATCTCCGGACTGGTATAGGTGGCCGCCGGCATGACCCTGTAGTCTGCCCGAAAGCGCCTGAACTGGCCAAAGAGGGCGTTGATGGCGGCATACCAGGCCTGATGGGCGGCAAAATGGGTGAACTGGTAGGGGCCGGCAACGTCCCCCACCGCCAGGATGCTGGGGTAGTTGGTGGCGAGGAAGCCGTCGATGGCCAGGGTGCCGCCGGGGGCCAGTTCAACCCCCAGCGCCTCCAGCCCGAAACCGCTCACGTTGGCCTCCCGGCCAAGGGCCAGCAGCAGCTGGTCCCCCTCAACCACCAGCGTCTCGTCCCCCCGGCGCAGGTACAGCCGGATGGGCAGGTTGGCGCCTTTACCGTCCATATACCCGGCCGAGGTAGCCTGCCAGCCGAGGTGCAGGGTGACGCCGTCGTGCTCCAGCTGCGCGGCCAGGGCCCCGGCGACGTCCCTATCTTCCCGGGGCAGCAGCTGAGGGCCTTGCTCCACCAGGGTGACGGGGATACCGAGCAGGGCCAGGCTCTGGGCCAGCTCGCAGCCGATGGGGCCTCCTCCCAGCACCAGCAGATGGCGGGGGGGCTCGCGCAGTCGCTGCCAGAGGGTGTCGGAGGTGAGGTAGGGAACCCTGTCCAGCCCCGGCAGTGCGGGCACCCGGGGGCGGGCGCCGGTGGCGATCACGATATGACGGCTGGTCAGGCGCTTGCCGTTGACCTCCACCTCCCAGGGGGAGGTGACTCGCGCCCGCCCCTGGATGCACTCCACCCCGAGTCCTTCATAGCGCGCCACCGAGTCGTGGGGTTCGACCTCCTCGATGACCCGGGCGACCCGCGCCATCACGGCGGCGAAGTCGGCGCGGCTCTGGCTCGGGGTAAAACCAAGCTCCCCGGCCTTGCGCTGTTCAATGGCGAAGCGGGCGCTTCGGATCAGCGCCTTGGAGGGGACGCAGCCGGTATGGAGGCAATCCCCCCCCATCCTGTGCTGCTCGATGAGGGCCACTCTGGCTTTCACCGCGGCGGCGATGTAGCTGGTGACCAGGCCTCCGGCGCCGGCACCTATCACCAGCAGGTTGTAGTCAAAGTGCGCCGGCTTGCGGTAGGGGGCGTGCAACCGGTAGAGGGCGAGACGGCGCTGCAAGGCACGCATCAGCCAGGGCATCAGGCCGAGCAGGGTCAGGGCGGCCAGCAGGCCGGGGGAGAAGAGGTTGCCTGTGCTGGTGAGGGTCGCCAGCTCGCTCCCCGCCAGCACGTAGACGAGGGTGCCCGGCAGCATGCCGAGCTGGCTGACCCAGTAGTAGGTGCTGACTCTGATGGGGGTGAGCCCCATCACCAGGTTGACCAGAAAGAAGGGGAAGAGGGGGATGAGGCGCAGGCTCAGCAAATAGAAGGCCCCCTCCTTTTGCATGCCGGCCTGAACGCTCGCCAGCTTGTCGCCAAAGCGTGTCTCGACCCAGTCCCGCAGCAGGAAGCGGGCGCTGAGAAAGGCCAGGGTGGCGCCGAGGGAGCTGGCAAAGGAGACCAGCAAGAGCCCCCACAGGATGCCGAAGACGGCGCTGCCCGCCAGGGTGAGCAGGGCAGCCCCCGGCAGGGAGAGGGCGGTGGTGAGCACATAGATCACCAGAAACAGCAGGCTGGCTGCGACAACATGGCGGTCGACCCAAAGGGCCAGGCGCTCCTGATGAGCCTGCAACTGGGTGAGGCTCAGATAGTGGTCAAGGTCGAGGGCAAAGAAGGTGCCGACCAGGACCCCCATCGCCAGCAACAGCAGCAGGCGTGCCCTGTTCATCCCTGCCCCTTGTCGAGGGGACTCTCGGGTTGCACCGGCAACTGGCAGAACCCCTGGGGAGCGATGTCGAGAGCGGCATTGAACTTGGCGGACATGTTCTGGAAGGCGATGAGGCCGGTGAGCTCCACCAGGGCGTCGTCATCGAACCAGGGCTTGAGGCGGGCGGCCTGCTCGTCGCTCACGCCATCCAGCCCGGTCATGGCCTCGGCATAGTCCAGCACGGCCCGTTCCCGCTCGTCGAACAAGGGGCTGTCGCGCCACCGGGCCAGCGCCTCCACCTTGTCGCTGGAGCCTGCCCGCTTGACGAGGGTCATGGCGTTGATGTCGACACAGAAACGACACCAGTTGAGCTGGGAGACCCGCACCGTCACCAGGGAGCGCAGCACGGGGTCGATGGGGGAGCGCTTGCGGTTGATGACGCCGTAGAGGGTGGCGACCGCGGCGAACAGCCTGGGGGAGCGCCCCCAGCACTTGCCCGGGATCAGTACCTGACCGTAGTTGCGTTTCTGCAGCCAGAAGAAGGGGCGGATGAACCAGGCGTAGGCCCGGTCCGGTTTGACCTCAATGCGCATCTTGTTCCTCTTTGAGCTTCTCCATCTTGGGCTTGTAGGCCCCGCCCAGGCGCTCGTTCAACCGATTCAGGAAATCGATGATCCGTGCCCGGTTGACCCCCAGATCGCTGCGCCCCTGGCGCGAGGCGGAGCGCATGTCGATACGGGTCTCTTTGGGCCCGGCAAAGACCCGCAGGGCCACGTCATCCTGAAACCCGAACCAGCCGGTGGTGACGACGGCATCGATACCCTCGCTGCCCGGGTGAACCTGCCAGCCCAGCTCCGTCATCAGTTCCTCGGCTTCCGCGAGCACTTCGACCGGGGATGCCCGGGTATAGAGAGGACCGGGGTTGCCTGGAAATAGTTGCAGGGGCGGGGGGGAGACCGGGAGATCCTCCGGGCTTCTGAGCTGCTCGGCCCACTGGAGCCGTGGCGGATGGTAGGGATCCGTGCTGACGTCGTTGGTGAGGGGGGAGCGCAGCGCCTGGACGAGAAACAGCAGGGGCAACAGCAGGGGAGCAATGCCCCAGATATCCGGCCAGAGGTTGGTGGTGCGGCGATAGCGCCAGGGCAGGCGCAGCAGCAGCACGAGGCTGAGGAGGGCGCTGGCGAGACAGAGGATGAAGCCGAGCCACCAGGGCCAGAGATGGGCGCGGCTGCCAAGAGCCCCACAAAGGGGCAATAGCCAGGTCAGCAGCGGCCACCACAAAGAGCTGTGCATAAGAGGGATCCACGGGTCAGGATGGAACTATGCCCAGAAGGATAAACTTAATTGCCTGATAACGTTAGTAAATGATCATCAATCCCAGGCGTGCGGCTCAGAGAACCGATGGCCTCGTCGCCCTGGATCAGTTGCGATAGAGCACCTTGATGAGGTGGAAGCCGAACTTGGTGCGCACCGGCCCCAGCACGGTCAGCAGCTCCCCCTTGAACACGGCATCGTCGAAGGACTTGACCATGTCCCCCTTGGAGAACTCTCCCAGATCGCCGCCACGCTTGCCGGAAGGGCAGGTGGAGAAACGCTTGGCCATCTGGCTGAAATCGGCGCCCTTGGCGAGCTTCTCCTTGATCTCCAGACACTGTTTCTCGGTCTTGACCAGGATGTGCTGGGCACAGGCTTTTTTCATCGGAATGCTCCTCGGCGAGGGGAAAGGGGGCGCAAGATTACTGCAATTGCGCCTCCGCGTCAGCCCCTCGGGCGCGAGACCCGGCTCCGGGGGCCGGCGGCCAGGGGGACCCTGGCCCGGGATTGCCAGAGGATCTCCAGCCCCAGCAGGGCATAGAGGCTCCAGATGGCCAGGGGGTTGAGCCAGTTGCCTCCCATCTGCAGGGTGGCCAGGGCTGCGCTCACCAGCAGCAGGACTATGCCGGGCAGGCGCCAGTGGGCAGACAGGGGGGCGAGCAGGGCCATGCCCAGCAGCAGGGCCAGGCCAAAGGGCAGATTGAGCGCGGTGAAGGCGAGGGCCTGCTGGCCGTTCATGCCGGTCAGCAATGCCAGCAGGGCGCTGCAGCAGGCCAGGAAGGTGATGAACTCGAGTCGGTCGGCGATGTAGTCAGCCAGTTGTTCGCTACGTAGGTGCATGGGGTCTCTCCTGCGATGATTGGGATCAGTGTGGGACAGGCAGGAGCGCAGGGGCAGCGGGATAAATCGATTGAATTGAACGAAGCTTTAGTGCCATCTATTCAAGTGATTGATTTAAACTTATTTTCCTGTTCAATAGCAGGCAGGGCGGGGAAGAGGGCACGGAGCAAGTCGAGGGGGACGGGTTGACGAAACCCGCCGGATGCGGGGTGTCCGACAAGGGTTGTCGCGACGAGCCGGACCCTGCTGCCAGCCCAAGGCCGCCAGGGGAGATCCGGCGTGGCGGGGTCGGTGGTGGCGTTTTGTTCGCCCCTTGCCCGGATTGTGCGCAGTTTGGCTCCTCACACCCGGCTGGCTCCTTGCTGGGCCGAAGCGATCCCCGCACCGGGGGCGGCAGAGCGGCACGCAAAGGGGCCCCGAGCGTGGGATTTCGCCGTCGTGATTATGCTAGGATGAGCGGCACTCGCCCGGGATGAGTCTCGGTATCGTACTAAATAACACAATCTTTAAATCATGTTATTCGGGGAAAATGACGTTTGACAGGATGCTATCCTACTTTTCTCACCGGGAGCACTTCATCCGGGCGATCCCGTCGCCCCGGGCCCGGTCTCTTGCTGCTCGCCCTCGCTCTCTGGCTGATGGCGATGCCCGCCATGGCGGCCAAGTTGACCTACCAGATCAAGGGGGTCAGGGGAGAGCAGAAAGACAACGTCGAGGCCTACCTCAACGCCCTGCCCGTCTATCAGGAACGCCAGTACCGCCCCGCCCGCGCAAAGATCACCGAGAGCGTACAGAAGGCGCTGCAGGTCTATGGTTACTACCAGCCCAAGATCACCCTGAACCGCGACAAGAAGACGCCCGCCAAGGTGGTGATCGAGATTGAGCGGGGGGAACCCGTGATCATCTCGCGCCTCGACATCCTGCTGGAAGGGGATGCGGGGAGCGACGAGGTGTACAGCGAGCTGCTGGACAAGCTGCCCCTGAAGGAGGGAGATCCCCTCAACCACGGCAAATATGAATCCATCAAGGCGGATCTCGGCAGTCTGGGGCTGGCCCGCGGCTATTTTGACGCCAAGATCAGCAAGAGCCAGGTCAAGGTTTTCCCGGAACAGGGCAAGGCGGAGATCTACATCCTGTTTCGCTCTGGCCCGCGCTACCATTTCGGCGAGATCCGCTATGACGCGACGCCGGAGGCACTGCACCTTATTCGCCCGCTCATCAACATCAAGAGCGGCGACCCCTATCTGGCGATCCGTCTGGCGGAGATGTCCCAGGATGTCTCCTCCACCAAGCAGTTCAAGCAGGTGGACATCAAACCCCTGATCAGCCAGGCCGAGGGCAACCGGGTGCCGGTGCAGGTGACCCTCTCCAACCGGGTCGATCACGAAATTGAGACCGGTATCGGTTATGCCACGGACGTGGGGCCGCGCCTGAGTGCCACCTGGGAGAAACCCTGGGTGAACCGCTATGGTCACCGCCTCTCCAGCACCGCCAAGATCTCGGCGCCGGAAGCGGAGCTCAGCTTCGACTACCAGATCCCGGTGGGCAACCCGCTGCGGGATTACTACTCCCTGCAGGCGGGCTATCAATACACCGACAACAACGACACCCGCTCCGATCTGGCCACCTTCGGGGTGCACCGCTGGACACGCCGACCGGAGAGCTGGGACAGAGACGTCTTTGTGCGCCTGGAGAACGAGCGCTACGTCCAGGGTCAGGACGAGGGGAACAGCCTGCTGCTGATCCCCGGCGTCTCCTGGTCACGGCTGCGGGTGCGCGGCGGTCTGGTGCCGGATTGGGGGGATCGCCAGCAACTGACGATGGAGTTCTCGAGCCCCTACTGGGGGTCCGACATCAGCTTCATGCGGGTGTGGGGGCGCAGCAAGTGGCTGCGCACCCTGGGCGAAGATCACCGTTTCCTGATGCGGGCCGAACAGGGGGCCATCGTCGGGGATGATTTCTCCCTGGTCCCCCCCTCCCTGCGCTTCTTCACCGGCGGCGATCAGACGGTCCGGGGCTACGGTTACGAGACCATTTCGCCACGGGGGGACGATGGCAAGCTGACCGGCGGGCGCTACGCCAGCGTCGGCAGCCTGGAGTACAACTACCGCTTCAGCGAGAAGTGGCTCGGTGCCCTGTTCGTGGACGCCGGGACCGCCACCGTCGACTACAGCGAGGCCTGGAAGATAGGCACCGGGGTCGGGGTGCGCTGGGTCACCCCCATCGGTCAGGTCAGGCTCGATCTGGCGGTGGGCATCTCCGAGGAGGACAAGCCGCTGCGGCTGCACTTCGCGCTGGGGCCGGAACTATGACCCGGCAACCAGGCGCACATCCTCTTCTTTCTCTTTTCTGGCCGCTGCGGCTGCTTTCCTTGCAGGGGTCTGCATCGTGATCTGGGTAAAACGCATTTTCTTGTGGCTCATGGGCCTCTTCTTCCTGCTGCTCATCGGCGTCAGCCTGCTGGGCTTCACCCATCAGGGCAACAAGTGGTTGTGGCAACAGGCCAGAGCCGCGCTGCCCTCCCTCAAGGGGGAGCTGGTGGCGGGGCAACTCGGGTATGGCTGGACCTTCGAAGGGGTTGGCTGGCAGGACGAGCTGGTGGATGTCACCGTGGAGCGGGCCGTGCTGGACTGGGATCTGGGCAAGCTCCTGCAGGGCAAGCTCTGGATCAAGTCTCTGGCGGTGACTCGCCCCGTGGTCCGGGTGGCGGAGTCCGAGCCGGTGCCGGAAGAGCCGTCGGAGCCCTTCGTCTGGCATCCGTTGCCGCTCAAAATCCAGGTCGACAGCCTCAAGGTTGCCGATCTCGATGTGGCGGTGCCCGGCGTGACGATCACCCTCAAGGATCTGGACATTGGCGCCGCCCTGGATCGCGCCGGGCTCATCGTGCGCGGCCCCGTGCTCGATGGCCTGAACGTGGTGGTGGCACCGTCCCCGGTGGAGGCGGCCAGTGACAAGGGCGCCAAACCGGCGGATGAGAAAAGCGCCACCCTGGCGGCCGGCGAGGGCAAGGCTGCCCCCGGTGACAAGACGCAGGCCGCAAGCAAGCCCGAGCCCATGGTGCTGCCGGCGGTGCGACTGCCTTTCCCCATCCAGCTGGAGGGGCTGAAAGCCACGGCGTTCCGTTATCAGCAAGGTGAGCTGGTGGAGGGGCTAGACAACCTGTTGCTGTCGGCCACCGCCGAGGAGGAGCGCATCGACATCCGGGAGCTCTCCTTGCGCCATGCCATGGCGGATCTGGCCTTGCGTGGTCAGGTGCGCCTGCACGAGGATTACCCCCTCGCCCTGACCCTGGATGCCAAGGCGCGTCAAGGGCTGCTGGACGGGGAGCTCAAGGGGGAGCAGGTCAATCTCGTCCTGGACGGTTCTGTGGGCAAGCTTGGGCTGGCACTCAAGGCCAAGGGGCCGGTGGGCGCCAATCTCAAAGGATCCCTCGCGGCCCTCGACCCGGATCTGCCCTTCGATCTGGCGCTGGACTGGAAGAGCCTCGCCTGGCCCCTGCACAAGCCCGCCAAGGATGAGCCCAGCTATCGGCTGGACAAGGGCACCCTGAGCGCCAAGGGCAAGCTCTCCGGTTACCAGTTTGCGCTCAACACCGCCGGCAAGGGGACCGATGTGCCCCCCTTCAAGGTGGCGCTCTCGGGCAAGGGGGATCTCAACCAGCTGAGCCGCATCGAGCTGCTGCTGGGGGCCCTCAAGGGGGAGCTCAAGCTCGACGGCAAGCTTGCCTGGAGCAAGGGGGTCCAGTGGCAGGGGACGACCGAATTCAAGGGGATCAACCCGGCGGAGCTGGTGCCCGAGATCAAGGGGGCACTGGCGGGCAAGATCACCAGCCGCTTCGATCTGGATGAGGCGGGCCACTGGCAGCTGGCCCTGCCCGAGCTCAAGGTGGATGGCAAGCTCAACCAGTATCCCCTGGCCTTGCAGGGCAGGCTCAGCGGCAACGACATGATGGAGTGGACCATCCCGGCCCTGGCGCTGCAAAGCGGCCCCAACCGGCTGCAGGCCAAAGGCTCGCTCACGACCCAGGCCTGGAAGCTGGATGCGGATCTGGATGCGCCCAAGCTTGGGGGTATCTACCCGGGTCTGGGAGGGGACATCAAGGGCCAGGTGCGCGTCACCGGCAACCAGCAGGCGCCGCGCGTGAATGCCGACCTGGTGTCGGGCCGACTCGCCTACGCGGGCACCGTCCTCAAGGAGACCGTCATCAAGGCCAACGCCCTGGTCGGGGAGAAGCCCGCCGGTGAGGTGGCGGTGACGGTGGCGAGCCTGGCGCAGGGGGAGACCAAGCTCTCGCAAATCGCCCTGAACCTGAGCGGCGATCTCGAGCGCCACGGGCTCACCTTGACCATGAAGGGGGATCCCCTGGCGGCAGACCTCAGCCTGAATGGCAGCCTGCGCGGTGACCACTGGCGTGGCGCCCTTGCCGAGCTGAAGCTCAAGACTCCCCTCAAGCGCTGGGCGCTGACCGCCCCCTGGTCTCTGGACCTGGATCTGCCGAAACAGCAGTTGACCATGGGGGATCTCTGCCTCGCGTCCCAGAAGGCCAGTCTCTGCGTCAAGGGGAGCCGGATAGCCCAGTCCCAGGGCAATCTGGAATTTGCCCTGAACGAATTTGATCTCAAGCGGCTGCGCCCCTGGTTGCCGGACAATTTCCGCTGGCAGGCGGTGCTGTCGGCCGACGGGCGCGCCAGCTGGCGCGGCAACCAGCCGACCCTGCACGCCACCGTGCGTACCACGCCTGGGACCTTCGTCGCCGACGAACTCAAGACCGACTACCAGCGCCTCGAGCTCGGGATCGACTTCGAGCGCCAGCAGGCCGCCATCCGGGTCGATTTCGCCTCCGAGCAGATCGGCAACATCGACACCGATCTGCTGATCCGGGATCCCGCCGGCCGCGGCAACCTCGGCGGTCAACTCAGGTTTGACGATCTGAAGCTGGCGACCTTTGCGCCCCTCATTCCCGAAGTGCGCTCCCTGCAAGGGGTCATCTCGGCGGATGCCCGCTTCGACGGTACCCTGGCTGCCCCCCTGCTGTATGGCGAGCTGAACCTGAAGGAGGGGGAGGTTCAGACCCACTCCGACATGGTGACCCTCTCCAAGCTGGTGACCCGCCTCAAAATAGAAGGCAACCGGGCCGAACTCGACGGCTCCATGATGGTGGGCAAGGGCCCCCTGGTGCTGGGGGGCTGGCTGAGCTGGGCCCAGCAGCCGGTGACTGGCAGCCTCACCATTCAGGGCAAGGAGTTGGAAGCCCAGTACCCGGGCATGGGCCGGGTCAGGGTGACACCTGACATCGCCATCTCTCTCGGGGAGGAGACCAGGGTGACCGGTCAGGTGGACATCCCCTGGTCGCGCATCCTGGTCAAGAGCCTGCCAGACAGCGCGGTAGCGGTCTCCGATGACGTCACCGTCATCTACGACGATCTGCCGCCGGTCCCCAAGGCGGCACCGCTGCCCATGGAGATCAGGCTCGCCATCCGGCTCGGGGACGACGTCCGCCTCGAAGCCATGGGACTCAAGACCAAGGTGGGAGGGGCCCTCAACATTCGCCAGGATCCCTCCAAGCCGCTCTCGGGCAACGGGCAACTGGAGCTCAGGGACGGGCGCTTCAAGGCCTATGGCCAGAACCTCATCATCAAGGAGGGGCGGATCCTCTTCTCCGGCCCCATTGATCAGCCCTATCTCAACATCGAGACCTATCGGGATCCGGACACCATCGAGGACAACGTGACCGTCGGGGTGCGGGTGACGGGGCCGGCCACCAAGCCGAAGATCACCGTCTATTCCGAGCCGCAGATGGCGCAGTCCGAACAGCTCTCCTATCTGTTGCGGGGCAAGGGATTGCAGACCAGCGGCGAGGATGGCGGCTTCAACGGCCTGCTGGTGGCGGGGGCCGTGAGCCAGGCGAGCGGCGTGGTCTCCAGCATCGGGGAGTCCCTCGGCATGAGCGACGTGGTCCTCGATACCGCAGGCAGTGGTGATGACACCCAGGTGACCATGTCGGCCTACCTGCTGCCCGGCTTGCAGTTCCAGTACGGGGTCGGGGTGTTCAGCCCCATCGCCGAATTCAAGCTGCGCTACGAGCTGATGCCAAGGCTCTATCTGCAGGCCATGAGCGGGGTGGCCCAGGCGGTGGATATCTTCTATCGCTTCACCCTGTAAGGGGGCGCGGATGACAAGACAGATACCTGGGGGGGACGCTTATCCCCCTCTGCCCGACCTGCCGATGACTGCTGTTGTAGGTAGGTTCGGGGTGAGAGCGTGCATATATTGACGGGAGGCCTGGCCTCCCGTTTTTTTTTGTAGAGAAGAAGGGGATTTGTGGAAGGCAGAAAAGCGAAAACCCGGCATAAGGCCGGGCTTTCTGAAAGATGGTGGAGGGAGAAGGATTCGAACCTTCGAAGGCAGAGCCGTCAGATTTACAGTCTGATCCCTTTGGCCGCTCGGGAACCCCTCCACGGGGCATGACCTGATTGTGCGCACTTGAATGGTGGAGGGAGAAGGATTCGAACCTTCGAAGGCAGAGCCGTCAGATTTACAGTCTGATCCCTTTGGCCGCTCGGGAACCCCTCCCCAAGTGCGAGGCGCATACTAACAGATCTGTCGCGCTTGTGAACCCCTCTGCCGGGATTTTTAATGCTTAAAGGATCGGGTTGATGGCCGATAAGCAATGAAACCTTCATTTCCAAGATTTATCTCATGCTGCCCAGTGCGATTCGTGACCGCTTGCTCGTGGATGAGGCCCAGTTGGGCCAACGGCTCAACCAGGATCTCCGTGCGGGGGACCGTGCCGACTTCAGGCTGCACCTGGCGCTGCTGACCGATGCGGTGGAAGAGCAGCCCTGGTTTGATGCCCCGCCCAAGCCTGCGTCGGGTGAGCTGGATTGGCGCTCCCGTTTCGGTCTGATGCCCCGGGCGTCCCTGCAAGGCGGGGTGGAAGAGAGCGATGCCACCAGCCTCAACGAGCGTCTGCAACAGGGTGGGTGCATGACGGATGTGAGACTCTGGCTGGCGCTGCGCTCCCCGCCACTGGTGAGCCGAACACCCGCGCTGGATCCCGCGGTGTACGACAACCTCTCGGCACTGGGTCGCGAGCGCTGGCAGGCCCGACCTATGGGCGCTGACCCCAGGGAGGAGGCTCCGCTGCTGATGCTGCCGCTGCTCGATGAGCTTGCGCAAGGGGTGGATGCCAGGCTGCGCTGGCTGGGGTGACGGCACGGTAGAATGCAAAAAGGCGGGATGACCCGCCTTTTGCTTTATGAATGGTGAACCTTGTCAGGCGTCTGCCTCGTCCGGTTGGGGCACTTCCTTGCCGGCGGCACGACGGGCGATGGGTTTTTCTGTGTGACGGTTGAGCTGGCGTTCCAGCTTCTGGCCCAGGTCCGTGATGGCGGCATAGAGATCCTCGTGCTCTGCCTGCGCAAACAGTTTGCCGTTGGGAATGCCGATAGTGGCTTCGACGATATACATCAAACGCTCTTTGGAGATGATCACATGGGGTGTGATAAGAGGCACCTGAAGACGCTCGAGCTTTTCAAAACGGGATTCAATGCGCTCGCGGATGGCTGGGGTGATGTCGATGATTTTACTGGTCATTTCGATTTTCATAATGGCCCCCTTCGGGTCGTCTTGCTTGTGTCTTCACCTCCAGATTACCCATGTCGCCAAATCAAAATGTGATCTGTGTCACGAAAAATCCCCTTGGGAATCCCGCTGTCCATAAATTGTGAGCTTTTCCCGTTTCATGCCAAAAACCGCTTGAGCTCAGTGAAACAGGCAGGCAGTATCAGCAAATAGGATCGTTTCTGTCCCCCCTCGGCAGCGCCTTGTGTCGACCCGATGTTTGGTTTTTGCCGCATAGTCTCGAATTTTCTCCACCCACATCGCCTCATCGCATCGCAAAATCATTGCCATGCGCCGGTGGAGATATGCGCGCAAACGGATATGCTTTTCTGCAGGAGTCGGGGTGGATAACGTGGTTGTAGTGGTTGGAGTCGTAGATGAAGCAGCAAGCCACCCAGATGATGTGGTTTTATGATCGGCAGCATGGGCAATGGAGCCTGTCTGATCATGTCTCTTGTGAACCCTGGGCAGGGGAGGGAGCCCACCCCTGGGCCACCCAACTTGAGCGGGAAGATGAAGCGGGTTTCGCCGATTTTCTTGCAAGACTCCACGATTCCGGCCAGCCTGGCCAGTTCATCGGTCACCTGCGCGATGAGGACGGCAAGGTACACCATGCGCTCTGGTACGGTCAGTATGTGCCTGCACAGGGGCTCTGTTGTGGCTGGCTTGCCCCCCTCGAAATGATGCATCGCGAGATGGATCGCGCCAACTCCCCCGCAGGCGTGACACCGCCGCTTCCCATGTTGCAGGCCCCCTTGCTGGCCAAGCTGGCGCAGGCGCTCTCCGCCAAGACGGGGCTCGATTTTTGCCAGACCCTGGTCAACGAGCTGGCCCATATCCTGGGAGCCACTGCCGTCTGGCTGACGGAGCGGGTTGGTCTCGACAGGCTGAGAGTGCTGGCGAGCCACGGCATCGACGTCAAGGAGTATGCCCTCTGTGACATGCCCTGCCAGCAGCTCTATCGCCAGGGGGCCTCCTGCGCGGTCCCCGTGAGTGAACCCCTGACCGGGTATCCTGACCTGCCCCCGTGCCAGCACTATTACGCCCAGCCGCTGCTCGATCGCAACGGTCAGATCCTGGGCCATCTTGCCCTGCTGTTCCCGAGCCAGACCCGGACCACGGATCTGGACTCCGTCCTGACCATCTTCTCGGTGCGCATGGTGGCCGAGCTGGAGCGCCTGCAAAGCGATGCCCTGATGCGGCTGTCTGCGGTGGCCTTTGAAACTCACGAAGGGATCATCATCACGGATCCCGAGTTCAAGATCCTGCGGGTCAATTACGCCTTCAGCCAGATCACCGGCTTTGACAACCAGGGGGTGATTGGTCTGCATCTTGGCAACGATCTCTGGTCGGGGCTGGGAGGGCTGGGTTACGAGCTCAACGCCCTGGATCGCTGGCAGGGGGAAACCCTGCGCCTGCACGCCGACGGTCACGCCTATCCCCAGTGGGAGATCGTCACGCCGGTGCAGGATGAGAAGGGGGGGATCAGCCACTATGTCATCTTCTTCGAGGATATTTCCGAGCGCAAGGCGGCGGAGCGCCGCATCCAGGATCTCGCCTTCTATGACGAGCTGACCGGCCTGCCCAATCGCCGTCAGCTGCACGAAACCCTGACCCAGGCGTTCACCGATGCAAATCGCAGTCACCTTATCGGGGCCCTGCTGTTCATCGATCTCGACCACTTCAAGACCATCAATGATTCCCTGGGTCACGCCACCGGCGACTGGCTGCTCAAGGAGGTGGCCAGCCGTCTCAAGCGGCTGGTGCGCCAGGGGGATTGTCTGGCCCGTCTCGGCGGCGACGAGTTCGTGTTGTTGCTGCCAGCGCTCTCCATCAGCCCGCCCCAGGCGGAGATGCAGGCCGACCTCATCGCGGAGCGGCTGATCGGGGAGATCGCCGCCCCCTATGATTTCAGAGGTCAGGTGCTGCACATCGGCGCCAGTGTCGGCATCACCCTCTTCCCCGGTCGGGAGCAGGAGGCGGGGGATCTGCTCAAGCAGGCTGACACCGCCATGTATCAGGCGAAATCGGCGGGCCGCAAGACCCGGCGCTTCTTCGATGCCTCCATGCAGTTGCAGGCCGACCGGCGTCTGCACATTCACAACGAGCTGCGCAGTGCCCTCGACAATGGGGAGCTGACTCTCCACTACCAGCCCCAGCATATGGTGGCGGGGGGGGAGATCATCGGTGTCGAGGCACTGATCCGCTGGCAACCCCCCGGGCGTGCCCTGGTGTCGCCTGCCGAGTTCATCCCCATTGCCGAGGAGACGGATCTCATTGTCGACATCGGCAACTGGGTATTGCACGAAGCCTGTACCCAGTACGTCTCCTGGGAGGAGAACGGGATCCACGTCCCCCAGCTGTCGGTCAACGTGAGCGCCAAACAGTTCCATGCTCCCGACTTTGTCGATCGCATTCACGACGTGCTGGCTGCCACCGGCATGGATCCCGCCTGCCTCAACCTGGAGATCACCGAGTCGGTGGTGCTGGGTCATGCGGAAGACACCATCAGCAAGATGGCGGAACTCAAGACCCTGGGCATCAGCTTTGCCATCGACGACTTCGGGGCGGGGTACTCTTCCCTGAGCTACCTCAAGCGGCTGCCGGCTGACGAGCTCAAGATCGACCGCTCTTTCATCCAGGACATTCCCAAGGATGGTGACAACATGGCCATCGTCGAGGCCGTGATCGCCATGGCCCGCCACATGGGGTTCAACGTGACGGCGGAGGGGGTGGAGTCCCGCCAGCAACTGGAGTTTCTGCAGGCACAGGGCTGCCATTTCTTCCAGGGATACCTCGCCTCCAAGCCGCTTCCTGTTCCCTACCTTGAACGCTATGTCAGCCGCCAGGTACGCGGTGATCGCCCCGTCTGCACCGATAAAAATAGTGTGGCGTAGCCCCCGTGCTTAGCGGGTAGAATGAAGGTATGTCACCACCGCACTTTGGCGGTGGTTATGTCTTCAAGGGGAGAATGCCATTCGTGAAAGTCGTGCAGGGAATCATCTTGTCTGCGCTCTGGATGCCGGGGCTGTTGGCTCCTGCCTTCGCGCAGACCATGGAGCAGTCTCTCTATCGCCAGGCCCATGAGGCCGTGCGTGCCAATGATCAGGTCAAATTCAGCCAGCTTCGGGCACGCCTGATCCACTATCCGCTGTTGCCCTATCTGGATTACTACCAGCTTGCGTTCCGTCCCGGGGCGGCAGACTACAACGATGTGACCCGCTTCATCCGCCAGCACGGGGACACCCCCCAGTCCAACCGGCTCGAGCGCAGCTATCTCACCTATCTTGCCCAGAGCCAGCAGTGGTCCCAGTTCCTGCGCTTCTATCCAGCCAAGCCAAGCTCCACCGATCTGCTCTGTCAGCACTATCAGGCCCGCTACTACACGGGGCACCAAAGTGAAGCCCTGCAGGAGGCAGGCAAGCTCTGGTTGAGCGGTCAGTCCAGGCCCGATGCCTGCGATCCCCTGTTCCAGCTCTGGCAGCAAGCGGGTCTGCGTACTCAGGAGAAGATCTGGGAGCGCATGAACCTGGCTTTCGAGGCCCAGAACCCCAACCTCATTCGCCACCTCGGTGCCCAGCTCGGCAGCGGCATGAAGGGGTATGGCGATCAGATGATCGCCCTGTATGACCAACCCGTGCGGGCGATGAATCCGGCCAACTTCACGGCGGCGCCCCCGTCACGGCATCTGCTCTCCCTGGGGCTGGCCCGCTACGCCAACCAGGAGCCCGACGCGGTTCTGCGCCAGCTGGGGGAGATGACCCGTCGCTTCGGCCTGAACCATGCCGAGGTGAATCGGGTGGAGAAGGCGGCCGCCCGCCGCCTGTTGTTGGACCGCTCTTCTGACCAGCGTGCCTGGCTGGATACGGCCCTGGTGCGGCTCAAGGATCCGGAGCT
Organism: Aeromonas sp. TW 6; assembly: GCF_013168745.1. Taxonomy (NCBI): domain Bacteria; kingdom Pseudomonadati; phylum Pseudomonadota; class Gammaproteobacteria; order Aeromonadales; family Aeromonadaceae; genus Aeromonas; species Aeromonas sp. TW 6. The sequence goes on from NZ_JABERS010000003.1 coordinate 118,210, forward strand.
GGTGGAGCTGCGGGCCCGTCTTGCCATTTGGGAGCAGGATTGGCGCGGCCTCGAAGGCTGGGTCAAGCGGATGCCCATGGGGCTGCGAAAAGAGGATCGCTGGCGTTACTGGATGGCGCGCTCGCTGGAGAAACAGGGGCGGCAGAAACCGGCGCGGGACCTCTATCTCGAGACTGCGAACCTGCGCGGCTTCTACGGCTTCATGGCGGCCCAGCGCACCGGTGTGCCCTATCGCATGAAGAACCAGAGCGTGGCGCACAAGGTGCCGGACTGGCAAAGTGCCAGTCGCCGTTGGCCCTTCCTGCTGCGGGTGCGTGAACTGCTGGCGATGAACGAGATCACGGCGGCCCGCTCTGAGTGGATCCACAACATGGATCGCAACAGCGTGGCCCAGCGTCTGGAGTTTGGTCACATCGCCCTCAACCAGGGCTGGCACGAGCTGGCGATCCTCTCCAGCATCCGTGCCGAGGCCTGGGATGCGCTGGATCTGCGCTTCCCGCTGCCCCTCAAGCGCACCTTCTCCCAGATGGCACAAGAGCGCACCATGAACACCAGTCTGCTCTACGCCATCTCCCGTCAGGAGAGCGCACTCTATCCCCTGGCCCAGTCACCGGTCGGGGCGCGGGGGTTGATGCAGTTGATGCCTGCCACCGCGAAAGAGACGGCCGGCAAGCTTGGGGTGCCCTATCGCAATGAGCAGCAACTGTTCGACCCGGCCATGAACATTCGACTTGGCAGCGCCTACCTCAAGCGCCTGCTGGATGTGTATGACGGCAACCGGATCCTTGCGGCGGCGGCCTACAATGCGGGTCCTGGCCGGGTCAAGCGCTGGCGCGAGCAGAGCAACAACAAGCCGATGGATGTCTGGGTGGAGAGCATCCCCTATCGGGAGACGCGCAACTATGTCCAGAACGTGCTCTCTTTCGATCTCATCTATCAACACAAGCTGCAGCAGCCTTTGCGTTTCATGTCGGAACGCGAGCTGAATCACGCCTATTGAGTTCGGGGGGCAGTCGTTGTGGCGGCTGCCTCCCATTCTTGCCCCAGAATGGTTATCATCCCTTAAGCTTTGTTACAAAAGGAAACCTGCCAGGTGATCGGGCGCCGCGTCTTGGTCTGTCAGGTTCGATACAATGCCCGATCATCACTAACAGGCTTTTCCAACAAAGGAATCGAGAGTGGCAACGATCAAAGATGTGTCTCAGCTGGCGAATGTCTCCATTTCGACAGTGTCTCGAGTGATCAACAACACGGCGCAGGTGGCGCCCGAGAAGCGCGAGGCTGTCCTCGCGGCCATGAAGGAGCTCAGCTTTCGTCCAAACAGCTTCGCCCAGGCCCTGGTGAGCAAGCGCTCCAACTGTATCGGTGTGCTGGTGGGGGATCTGTGTGGCGGCCCCTTCTTCGCCCAGATGATGCGCGGCATCGAAAGCATGGTCGACAAGGCGAACAAGTTCACCATCGTGGTGTCCGGCAACCACGACGCGACCCGTGAGCGGCACGCCATCCAGGCGCTGCTGCAGCGCCAGTGCGATGCCCTGATCCTTCACAGCAAGGCGCTGCCTGACGAAGAGCTCAGCGAGCTGGCGTCGGGCACGACCCCCATCGTCTTCATCAACCGTCAGGTGCCAGGCTGCGAGGATCGCTGCGTCTGGCTGGACAACCAGGCCGGCATCACCACGGCTTGCCAGCATCTGCTGGACGCGGGACATCGCAAGATTGCCTTCGTCACCTCCGATGACGAGGAGTTTGTGGATGGTCAGCAGCGGATGGCCGGCTATCGCTTCGCCCTGCAACGGGCAGGTATCGAGCTGGATCCTGCCCTCATCGGCCGTGCCTATGCCGATGAAAAAGGTGGCTATGTGGCCATGAGCGAGCTGCTGGCGCGCGGCGTCGAGTTCAGCGCTGTGCTTGGTTTCAACGATGCCATGGTGGCGGGGGCCATCTCCTGTCTGCTGGAGCGGGGTTACAAGATCCCCCAGCAGGTCTCTGTGGTCGGTTTTGATGACATCCCCTATGCCCGATACATCTATCCCAAGCTCACCACGGTACGTTACCCCATCGAGGAGATGGGAGAGCGTGCCGCTGAGCTGGCCCTGAGGCTGCTGGATCACAAGCCGGTAGAGGGGCTGGCGCTCAAATTCGAAGCCGAACTGGTACGGCGGGAATCTGTGGCCTGAGTTATGAAGTTGGCCCCGTGCGGGTCGACTTTTTTGCATAACAGTGAAAGCGCTTTCAGAAATCCTTTTCAACTGTGATCCGCTTCAAAGCTTTTTGACCGCGCTGCCACTAGGATAGGGCCACGAATTAGGAGCGTGCGCTCCCGATTTTCCCGCTGTGGGAGGTAACCGGTTAATCCGGCTATTTCCTTCGTTACTTTCGACGGTCATCATTGGATGGCCGTTTTTTTTTGTCAGGATCCGGGTATGACGAACGAATTTGAGTATCAGACGGGTATCGTGGGCGCCGGCTGGCTGGGGTTGCCCCTGGCCAGGGCATTGCAAGAGCAGGGGCAATCTGTCGCGGTGACGGTCAGTACGGCCGAAAAGGCTGAACGGCTGCGGGGGGAGGGCATCGCCGCCTGGCCGCTGTTGCTCACCCCTGACATGGGATCACTGCCTTTTCGCTGTCATGACCTGGTGATCTGCGTGCCCCCCAGCAAGACCGGGGATTACCCGGCATCCGTGGCCCGCCTGTGCCGACAGGCGAGGGAGGCGGGTGTTCAGAGGGTTCTTTTTATCAGCGCGACTTCGGTCTGGGGGGCCGGACAGGGGGAGGAGGATACGCCCGCTCCAGCCCATGACAGAGGCTCGCGGATGCGGGCGGCCGAGCTTGCCGTGCTGGAAGGGCATGTTGACTGCGCCATGATCTTGCGCCCGGCCGGACTCTATGGTCCTGACCGTCACCCCGGCCGTTTTCTGGCGGGCAAGACGCTGGCCGGGGGAGGCCAGGCTGTGAACCTGGTGCATCTGGACGACGTGGTAGCCGCCTGTGAGCTGATGCTGGCCCAGGGGCAGGATGGGGATGCCTACAATCTGAGTGCCCCCGTTCACCCGCGCCGGGAGCAGCTCTACCCCTTCGCGAGCCGCTTGCTCGGGCTGGTGCCGCCGCAGTTCGTCGAGCCGGCGGGGGAGTTTGCTCCCATCGAAGGTCAGCGCATCTGCCAGCAGCTTGGTTTCGTCTATCGCTGGCCGGATCCGGCCCACTGGTTTGCGGACGGGGCGGCCTTGAAGGGTTGAACGGGTCGTCGCCATCCGGGCCCCGGAGTCGGTCATCTGGCGTGCAAACCAGATACGGCGCGCGCTCCGGGACAATTGAGGTTTGCCAAGGGGGGGATCGCCCCCTATCATGCCGCCATCCATGATAAAGAGAGCGGTAATGATGGAAGAGACCAAGCGCCACCCCGATGGGGAGCTGTTGCTGAGAACCCTGGCAATGCCAGCCGATACCAACCCCAATGGCGATATCTTCGGCGGGTGGATTATGTCCCAGATGGATATAGGTGGGGGCATCATGGCCAAGGAGCTGGCAAAAGGGCGCATCTGTACCGTCTCGGTGGAGGGGATGACCTTCCACAGCCCGGTCAAGGTGGGTGACGTGGTGTGCTGTTACGGTCGCTGCCTCAAGATTGGTCGCAGCTCCATGCGACTCAAGCTGGAGGTCTGGGTCAAGCCGGTATTGCGGGAGAACGAAGCCCAGCGGTACTGCGTGACCGAGGGCGTCTTCACCTATGTGGCCATCGACGATCAGGGCAAATCCCGCCCCGTCCCGGTCTGAGTCTGCTCAGATGAGCCGGGCATTGATGATGGATATTTCCTGCTCAAGCCCGGTTTTTTGCCGTATCATGCGCTCCAGCATCTCTTCCGACCCCACGCACTGCCGGGTGTCGAACAGACAGAGATCACATTGGGGATCCCGCCTGATTTGATAGACGGTGGAAAGCTCCACTTGATGACAGGTTCCCTGTTGATCGTAAAATGTCACGCGGTACTGGTGCTGTCTCGCCATCGTTGAATTCCTTCTGGATGAGTCGGGCCGGACACGAATAATGAGACTAGTCGGCGACCGTGGCCTGTGTGAGGGCCATGTCGTCTTGCAGAGGCAGGTGATTGTTAGCCAATGAAAAATAGTTATCGGATTCTGGGAACGTCCCTGCTGACGTTGGGGCTGGTCGGTTGCTTCGAGGTACCGGATCAAGATCATCTGGTGACTGCGGCAGGTATCATACCTGGCGCAAGCTGTGACAGACCACCTCTGGTGGCGCTCGCCTCCACGGCCTTGCCGAGGGAGTTTGGCATCACCGTCTGGAACCTCTACAAGGGACAACGCAAGAACTGGCGGGAAGGGCTGGATGAGTATGCCAAGTCCCAGGATCTGGTGCTGCTGCAAGAGTCGGCGACCCGGCCCGAGATGCTGGACTGGCTGAAGAGAGGCGATTTCCAGTGGCAGCAGTTGCAGGCCTTCACCCAGGGAGGTGTCTCCTTTGGCGTGATGACAGTGGCGAAAACGCCGCAGGCGTTTGTTTGTGGCGTCCGTTCCCCCGAACCCCTGCTGCGTATCCCCAAGTCAGGTCTGGTCAGTCTCTATCCCTTGCAGGGGGATCCTGACGGCGTGCTGGTGGTGAATCTCCATGCGGTCAATTTCGAACTGGGCATGGCGACCTTCCGCGAGCAGCTCAACGATCTGACTGCGTTGATCCATCGCCACCAGGGGCCGGTCATCCTGGGCGGCGATTTCAACACCTGGAGCGACAAGCGCGCGTTCTGGTTGAACAAGCTGGTGGGCGAGCTTGGCCTGCAGGAGGCCATACCTGTGCCTGATCTGCGTCGCACCGCTTTTGGCCGCCCGCTGGATCACCTCTACTATCGCAATCTGGATCTGGTGGAGGTGAGTTCACCTGCTACCGATGCCTCTGACCACAACCCCATTCTGGCGCGCTTTGCGGCCCAGGCTATCACTCCCTGAGTCATCCCTCAGGGGAGAGCGGAGTCGCCGCTGGTTCATGCAGACAAAAAAATACCCCGCATCAAGCGGGGTATTTTTTGGATTGCGACGAGCGATCAGCTGTTGTTCTTCACGAACAGGGTCAACTCCTGACCCGGCTTGAGATAGTCACTCTTGCCGAGCTGGTTCCAGCGCATCACATCGTTGACGGCGACCTGGAAGCGGGCTGCGATGGAGGAGAGGGAATCACCGCGGCGCACCTGATAGACCATGGACTTGTTGCTGCTCTTGCCCTGCTTGGGCCAGACCACCAGCTTCATGCCAGGCTTGAGGGCCGACTTGGCGTTCAGGCCGTTCCACTTGGCCAGGTCGGCGTGGGTGACCCCGTGTGCCTGGCTGATGCTCCACAGGTTGTCACCGGAGCGCACCTGATAGTTCACCTTGCCACCACTGCGGCTGGCGAGCTGCTGCGGCTTGCTCTGGGCAACCTGGGTTGCGCGCCCGCCATTGGGGATGATCAGGCTCTGGCCACGGCGCAGGTTGTTGCCACGCATGTTATTGGCCAGCTTGAGCTGTTGCACGGTCACCCCGTGATTCTGGGCGATCCGTGACAGCGTATCACCACTGGTGACCTGATAGGAGCGCACGCCACGGGTACGTTCACGCTGGGGCAGATCGGCCAGGGCCAGCTCCAGGGTGTCGGCGTACTCGACGGGGACCAGCAGGTTGTAAGGGCCCTGCGGCGAGGTCATGCCACGCTTGAGCGCAGGATTGAGCGCCTTGAGCTGGGAGGCGGAAACACCAGCCAGCTGGGCGGCCACGTTCAAATCAATCTGGCCACCGGTATTGATGGTTCGCAATTGCGGCTTGTTGGCCAGCACCGGCAGGGTGACATTGTATTTGTCCGCATTGCGGATCATGTCGGCCATGGCCAGGATCTTGGGCACATACATCCGGGTTTCGCGGGGCAGGTCCAGCGACCAGTAGTCGGTCGGACGACCAGCCCGTTCGTTGCGGGTGATGGCGTTGCGCACCCGACCTTCACCGGCATTGTAAGCGGCCAGGGTCTGCAGCCAGTCACCGTCGAAGAACCGGTTCAGGTACTCCAGGTAATCCAGTGCGGCATTGGTGGATGCCAGGACATCGCGTCGACCGTCGTACCAGTTGTCGTGGCGCAGGCCGAAATTCTTGCCGGTTGCAGGAACGAACTGCCAAAGACCGACCGCATTGCTGCGGGAGCGGGCATTGGGATCGAACATGCTCTCGATCATGGGGATGGTAATAAGCTCCATTGGCAGCTCACGCCGTTCGATTTCCTCTACCATCAGATACAGGTAGGGCTCAGCCCGGCTGGCAATGGTCGCCATATGCTTATCATTGCGCAACAACCAATCACGCTGTTGGCGAACCCGGGCATTATCGTGCGAGTCCAGCTGCATATCATCGCTGATACGCACCCACAGGTTATCAGTGTCATCCAGCTCTTCTATCTGTTCGTCGCCGAACAGCATCCGCGAAGAGTGTTTTTTGTACGTTTTCTTGCTGACTTGGGGGGATTTGATCGGCTCGATTGCCGTTACCGCCCGGTCATCCTGATGGCTCAGGTTTTGACAGCCGCTGAGAAACAGCGCTGCCAATAAGGCCGTTCGTAGCTTCATCTCGCTCAGGTCATCTGTGGAAAAACAGCTCGCATCATAAGGGGCAATGCCCCCCTGATCAAGGTTTGTTCAAAAAACGTCCTTCCAGGCCCGCAGAACAGCGAAGGTATCCTCTGGATTTTCCAAGCATTTAAGGGCGTATTTCTCAGCAGAAAATTTTACCGAGTCCTGCTCGCAGCGCAGAAAAACATTGAAATTCCGCTCATCTCCCAGCCGGGAGGGGAGACTCGGGAGGCCCTGCTGACGCAGTTTGCTGATCACGCCGATCTGCCGCTGGATCGCCAGGTTGTCGGGCTCGACCGCATGGGCGAAACGCAGGTTGGAGAGCGTGTATTCATGGGCACAATAAAGGAGGGTCTCATCGGGCAGTGCCGCGAGCCGTTGCAGGGAAGTGTGCATCTGTGCCGGGGTCCCTTCGAACAGACGGCCGCAACCGGCGCTGAAGAGGGTATCGCCACAAAACAGCATGCCCTGGCCGTAATAGGCGATATGCCCCAGGGTATGACCGGGCACATGGAGGACATCCAGACTCAGGCCATGCCAGTTGATCTGATCCCCGTCGTCGAGCCACTGGCCGTGATGGTCCGGCATGGGGTCATGCTTGGGACCATAGAGGCGAGCGTGGGGGAAGTGTTGTAGCAGCTCGGATACGCCCCCGACGTGATCGCGGTGGTGATGGGTCAGGAGGATGGCATCCAGCACCAGATCCAGCGCAGCCAGCCGTTCCAGCACGGGATCGGCCTCGCCTGGATCGACGACCAGGCAGTGATTTTCGTGACGGATCAACCAGATGTAGTTGTCGCTGAAGGCGGGAACTGTGATGACGGTGTACATGGGTCGAGGCTCTTGTGTTCTCTTTAAGGAAGGGATCTTATATAACTGGATGGCATTCGCCCCCGAGTTGGTCCCATTATGCAACTGGCACGTACCGAACAACAGATCGCGCTTCCGACCAGTTGGTCCGCACTGCCCATGGGGGACTGGGTGGCCGCCGAGCTTCAGGAGCGCCTCGACAACTGGTGCCCCCACCTCTTTGGCTATCACTTGCTCAAGATAGGTGCCCTGAGCGCCGAACTCTCCTGCGGTTGTTCCACCATTCGCCATCAAATCGGTGTCGCCTCCGGCGGACGGCTGCTGGACATCCAGGGGGATCCGCTCGCCTTGCCGGTGCGATCGGGGAGCGTGGATGCCTGCCTGCTGGCTCACTGCCTCGATTTCTCGCCGGATCCTCATCAGGTGCTGCGGGAGGCAGAACGGGTGCTGACCGACGATGGCTGGCTCATTGTCAGCGGTTACAACCCGCTCAGCCTGGTGGGGCTGGGTCACTATCTGCCCTTCATGCGGCGGCATCTGCCCTGGTCTGCCCGCATGTTCACGCCCGCACGGGTGACCGACTGGCTGCAATTGCTCGGCTGCGAGGTGATGTTCGACGAGCGGTTCGGTTTCTCCTTCATGGGCAGGCAGAGCAAGATCGGCTGGTGGCGGGAGAGTCTGGGGCGGGACTATTGCCGCTCCCTGGCGTCTGTTTACGTGATTGCCGCCCGCAAGCGGCGTTTCCCCGTGACACCGGTGCGTCGCCGCTGGCGGCTGCCGGAGTCGATGGCCGCGCCAGGAATGGCGCGCCAGGGCGGCTAGCGGGCATCAGGGTTGGTAGCCGCTGTCTTCGGCAAGCTGCTTGCCGTTGGCGGCCTCACGGGCCAGCTCGTCACAGCGTTCGTTTTCCGGGTGGCCCGAGTGTCCTTTCACCCAGAACCATTCGATCTGGTGACGGGCCACTTCCGCATCAAGGGCCTGCCAGAGATCGACGTTCTTGACCGGCTGACGGTTGGCGGTCATCCAGCCCTTCTTCTTCCAGCCGATGATCCATTGGGTGATCCCCTGGCGCACATACTGGCTGTCGGTGGTGAGCCGCACCTGGCAGGGTTCGTTCAGGGTCCGCAGCCCCATGATGGCAGCCATCAGTTCCATCCGGTTATTGGTGGTCAATCGAAAACCGGCGGAGATCTCCTTGCGATGCTTGCCATAGACCATGACGGCACCATAGCCGCCGGGGCCCGGGTTGCCTAAGCAGGAGCCATCCGTGAATAAATCAATCTGTTTCAACATGAGCAATCAATCTGTTTTAGCGAGAGGCTTGGGGTAAACTAGCGAGTAAAACCGAAGTTTGACATGGATTTGATCATGAGCACACCCCAACTGAATCGCCAGATCATTCTGGATACCGAAACCACCGGCATGAACACCGCGGGCGGCCCTGTCTATCTTGGGCACCGCATCATCGAGATCGGCTGTGTGGAGGTGATCAACCGCAAACTCACCGGCAACCATTTCCACGTCTACATCAAGCCGGATCGGCTGGTGGACCCCGAGGCCATCGCCGTGCACGGCATCACGGATGCCTTCCTGGCGGACAAGCCCTCTTTTAGCCAGATAGCGGACGATTTCATCGAGTTCATTCGCGGCGCCGAGCTCATCGCCCACAACGCCCCCTTTGACGTGAGCTTCATGGACTATGAGTTCAGCAAGCTCGGTCTGAACTTCAAGACGGCGGATATCTGCGGCATCACGGATACCCTGGCGATGGCGCGGGATCTCTTCCCGGGCAAGCGCAATAACCTGGACGTGTTGTGCGATCGCTACGGCATCGACAACTCTCACCGTACCCTGCACGGCGCCTTGCTCGATGCGGAGATCCTGGCGGACGTCTACCTCCTGATGACGGGTGGCCAGACCAAACTCAATCTGGCGAGTGAAACCAGCGAGAGCGAGACCAGCCAGGATACCGGCATTCGTCGTCTGGAGAGCAATCGCCCGCCGCTCAGGGTGGTTCGCGCGAGCGACGAGGTGGCGGCCGTTCATGAAGCGAGGCTGGATCTGGTACAGAAAAAAGGAGGTGCCTGCCTGTGGCGGCAATGAGATCGCTTTGGGGGCTGCTGCTGCTGGCCTCCCTCCCGGCCGCGGCCAACGAGGTGTTTGCGCCTTCCGACATTCCTCTGCTCGACAACCGCTTTCGCATCGATTACGGCGTGAAGGAGATCACCTTCATCATCAAGCGCAAGCCGGGGACGCCCTCGGTGATCCTGGTGCGACCCGATGGCAGCAAGCTCTATGTGGGCAAGGTCAAGCCGCCCGACGTGGGCTGGTTGCCCCTCAAGGATCAGGATCTCATCACCATCCGCGACCCCATGCCCGGCCCCTGGCAGGCGATCGGGGAGGTGGACCCCGACAATCGGGTGCGCCTGCTCACCGACATCCAGGTCGAGAGCGAGCCGCTGCCGGCCCGCCTCTATCAGGGTGAGCGTGTCAAACTGCAATCCCGTCTGCTGATCGATGGCGCGGCGCCTGGGGCGGGTTACTACCTCACCGATCTGGGCATGACCGTCAAGCTGCAGCAGTTCAACGATGCCAGCCAGAGCGGCGATCCCGTGTTCGAGGAGACCCTGGGACGCTACATGGATGATGGCAAGGGGGTGGACGAAGTGCCGGGGGACGGTATCTTGACCGCCGAGGCGGTACTGGACGTCCCTGCGGGAAAATACCGAGCCCTCTTCAGCACCGGCAATGAGGTCTTCTCACGAGCCCAGTCACAGCAGGTGCTGCTCTACCCCTGGCCGGTCAGCTATTCCCTGAATCCCCCCTCCGGGGAGGGGGGAGCCAAGCTCTCTCTGGTCATCGATGTGGATGAACTGGATCCCGCCTCCGTGGTCATCCAGGGCAAGGCCATCGACGGCAGCGGCAGTAGCATGACGTTCAACGAGGTGGCGACAGCGCCGCGTTTTGGCGTGGATCTCTCCGCCCTCAAGGCGGCAGGGCAGTACAAGGTGGAGGCCACCCTCTTTGGAACAACCCGGCTCGGTCGCGAGGTGCAACTGCAATTGCCGGCCAAGTCGTTCACCATAGCACCGCCTCCCCCCCCTCCCGCACCCTCTGCGGCCATGCCCGCATCCGCCGCCACCCCCGACCGGTTCGAGGAGCGGGAGAGTCCGGTCTGGCTGCCCTGGGCGCTGGGGGGAGGTGGCGTGTTGCTGCTCTTGCTGGGGGCCGGTGGTTTCATTCTGCTGCAAAAGCGCCGCACCCTGCACAAGGCGATGGCGGCGCAGAAGGCGCAACTTGAAGAGACGCCAGCAACCCCCAAACTGGATCTCAATCTGCCGGAGCAATAATTCCGCGCACATTGCAAAGAAGCCGCCCAATGGGCGGCTTCTTCATGGTGGCAAGTGGATGGGGTGAACCCGATATCAGTGAGCGCCGATATAGATGTCTTTGTACTGCTCGCGAATATCGAGGAACTTCTCCAGATTGGCCAGCATCAGGTCCACCAGGAGGGGGTCGAAGTGCTCTCCTTTCTCCTCCTTGATCAGCGCCAGCACCTGATCCAGCGGCCAGGCCTGCTTGTAGCAACGATCCGAGCCCAGGGCATCGAACACATCCGCCAGGGCGACGATGCGTCCTTCAAGCGGAATGTCCTCTCCCTTCAATCCGCGGGGATAGCCGCTGCCATTCCACTTCTCGTGATGGTTGCCCGCGATGGTGGCGCCTATCTGGAACAGGGCCAGGTCACTGCCGGAGAGCATGTCCTGCCCAAGCTGGGCGTGGGTTTTCATGATCTCCCACTCCTCGGGAGTGAGTTTGCCCGGTTTGTGCAAGATGGCGTCCGGGATCCCCACCTTGCCGATGTCGTGCAGGGGAGAGGCCCGCTTGATGAGCTCGCACCTGTCCTCATTCATGCCGAGCAGCTTGCAGAACAGTTCGGTGTAGAGGGCCACCCGCTTGACGTGCAAGCCGGACTCCTTCGAGCGACTCTCCACCAGCTCGCCGATGCGATAGATGATCTCTCGCTGGTTGTCACCGATCACCTCGTTGAGCCGGATATTCTCCAGCGCCACTATGATGTTTTCGGTGAACAGGCTCAGCAGCCCGGTATCCATCTGGCTGAGCGGGCGAGTGGTCTCGATGTGGAACAGCAGGTGATGACGGGCATTCTGGCAATAGAGCACCATCTGGTTGCCATCGTAGACATTGGCTCCCTTGGCCATGGCACAGCGCAGGATTTCCGGCGCATCGACGAGGCGCAGCATGGGACCATCGCTGAGCAGAGGCTCGAGCACCTGATCCCGCACCTCATACGCCAGGTGCTTCACATCGTAAATCTGGGACTCTTCCAGATTGAGCAGGGCGCTGAGCTGGGTCTGGGCTCCTTCGACGAACTGGCGCAGGGCACGCTGCTCGAAGATCCCCTTGGACGCCTCGATGACCTTCTCCAGCCCCTGTCGATTGCTCTCAAGGGTTCGGATGTCCCGGTAAGAACGCAGGCTGGCGCGCAACAGGGTGCGCAGTTTCTGGGAGGTAAGTTCGGTCTTGTCCTTGTAGTCGTTGATGTCGTAGTTGGTCACCACGTCATCTTCCGGGGCCTGGCCAGGCTGACCGGTTCGCAGCACGATGCGCACCATCTTGTTTTGCAGCTCGTCGCGCACGAACTTGACCACCTCGAGACCGGCATGATCGACCTCCATGACGACGTCGAGCAGCAGCAGGGCGACATCCGGGGTGAGGGCGAGCAAGGCTTTGGCTTCAGCCGCAGAGTAGGCGTGCAGAAAATCGATCGGCTTGCCGTCGAATTCAAACTTGTTCAGGGTGATTTTGGTGATGCGATGCACTTCGGGTTCATCGTCCACTATCATCACCTTCCAGCCGGCGGGACGCGGTGCTGATTGGGGAAGATCTTCATCATCAATAATCAGGATTTGATCATCCATTATGCAATCCTGTGTGTGATCCTGTGCTTACCTTAACCGCTTCATTCAATATAGGAAACGGATTGATATCCAAAATATGATCCAGTCGGTTTCTCTTTCTTCGTATCGAATGCCATCCACCAGCCCTTTCATGAAAAACGCCTCCACAAGGGAGGCGTTCTGGCATCAGAGGCATCAAGCTGCCCTGTGATAGGCGGAGGCTTCAAACAGTGCCTTGTTGGCCACCAGGTCGACGGGATCGAAGTCATCGACGTTGATGGTGCGAAGGCGACTCTCCTCGGCGCGCCGCAGCAGGTCCGCTTCGGCCTGGTTGATGACACCGAGGCTCAGGCCCGCCTCTGCCACCTTGTCGAGCTGGGTGAAGGGGCGTTTGCTCCCTTCGGCTTTGCACACCTTGTCAAACAGCGGCTCTGCGGTCAGCACATCGTCCAGCGCCTGTTCCAGCAGCCCGAAGGGGTTGCCCTCCTCGCGCGTCAGATATTGGCCCTCGGCCAGACGGCTGCGCGTGGCACTTGGCACCTGGAGCAGGCGGGCCACCTGGCTGTCGAGCTTGTCGGAGGGACGCTTCAGGTCGCGACCAAGGGGTAGCACGATGGCGCGCAGGGCCAGACCAATCCAGCGATTCGGGAAGTTGCGCAGCAACTCGTCGATCGCTTCCTGAGCCTTGAACAGGGCGTCTTGCAGTGCCCAGTGCAGCAGCGGCAGGTCGGCCTGCTGGCGTCCTTCATCCTGATAGCGCTTGAGGGCGCTGGAGGCCAGATAGAGCTGGCTCAGCACATCGCCAAGGCGGGCAGAGACCCGCTCCTTGCGCTTGAGCTCGCCACCCAGGGTGCCCATCGCCATGTCTGACAGGAAGGCCAGGTTGGCGGAGAGGCGAGAGAGCTGCTGATAGTAGCCCTTGGTCTGATCCTTGTAGGGCGCGGCGGCGAAGCGGGCACCGGTCAGCCCCAGCCATAAGCTGCGCACCAGGTTGCTGATGGCAAAGCCCACGTGGCTGAACATCGCCTTGTCGAAATCTTTCAGCGCCTGTTCTTTGTCGGGGTGGCTGGCGGCCAGCATCTCCGGCAACACATAGGGGTGGCAACGGATGGCTCCCTGACCATAAATGATCATGCTGCGGGTCAGGATATTGGCTCCCTCGACGGTCACGGCGATGGGCGCCCCCTGATAGCCACGGGCCAGATAGTTGCTCGGCCCCATACAGATGGCCTTGCCGCCATGGATGTCCATGGCATCGATGATGCACTTCTGGGCGCGGTCGGTGAGGTGGTACTTGACGATGGCGGAGATGACCGAGGGTTTTTCACCGAGATCGATGCCGGTGACCGTCAGTTTGGCGGCGGCGCCCATGATGTAGGCGTTGCCACCCAGGCGTGCCAGCGGCTCTTCAATCCCTTCCATCTTGCCAATCGGCAGCTTGAACTGGCGACGGATGCGGCTGTAGGCACCGGTGGCCAGGGCCAGCATCTTGACGCCGCCCGTGCTGTTGGAGGGCAGGGTGATGCCGCGACCGACGGAGAGACACTCCACCAGCATGCGCCAGCCCTGACCGGCCATGGCCGGACCGCCGATGATGAAGTCGAGCGGGACGAACACGTCCTTGCCGCGGGTCGGGCCGTTCTGGAACGGCACGTTGAGCGGGAAGTGGCGACGGCCGATGTCGACCCCCTTGATGTGGGTCGGAATGAGGGCGCAGGTGATGCCGAGCTCTTCTTCCTCACCCAGCAGGTGGTCAGGGTCACGCAGCTTGAAGGCGAGGCCGAGTACGGTGGCGATGGGAGCCAGGGTAATGTAGCGCTTGTTCCAGGTCAGGCGCATGCCGAGCACCTCTTCCCCTTCCCACTCGCCTTTGCAGATGATGCCGAAGTCGGGAATCGAGCCCGCATCAGAACCCGCTTCCGGACTGGTCAGGGCGAAACAGGGGATCTCCTTGCCGACAGCCAGACGGGGCAGGTAGTAATCCTTCTGCTCGTCAGTACCGTAGTGTTGCAGCAGCTCACCCGGCCCTAAGGAGTTGGGCACGCCGACGGTGGAGGCGAGCACGGCGCTGGCGCCGCACAGCTTTTGCAGCACGCAGGACTGGGCGTAGGCGGAGAACTCCAGCCCGCCATATTTCTTCTTGATGATCATGGCGAAGAACTTGTTGTCCTTCAGGTATTGCCACACCTCGGGAGAGAGATCGGCACGCTCGTGGGTCACTTCCCAGTCGTTGACCATGCGGCACACTTCTTCAACCGGACCGTCCATGAAGGCCTGCTCTTCGGCAGACAGCGTGCTGACCGGAATGGCGTGCAGCTTCTTCCAGTCCGGGTTGCCGGCAAACAGATCCGCTTCCCACCAGGTCGTCCCCGCTTCGATGGCTTCCTTCTCGGTTCGGGACATCTCCGGCATGATGGACTTGTAGATCTTGAACAGCGGCTTGGTCAGCTGGTTGCGGCGAAACTCCACCAGATTGAGGGGCAGGGCTATCACCGCGAACAGCGCCCACACCAGCAGGGGCACATGGCCATAGAAGGTGCCGGCGACCAGGGCGGCGGCCGTGGCAAGCGTGGCGGTGAACAGGGACGCACGGCGATAGGCCATGGCGCCGATCACCAGGATCACCCCGAGCAGAGTGAGGGTCGTCGTCATTGTTTGCTCCTTGCATGAATTGCCGAGGTTGGGAAATTGGCGTTAACTGATCCAGAGGTCTGACCTGTTGGATGTGGCCCCTGTTGTAATTCATACGCACAAACTTATCAAGCTGTTTACAAGCCTGTTACCTTGGCTCTGTGATCGGCATAACGCGCTGCCCGCCCCATCTTGGCGGGCGGGGGGCGACGATTGGACTGGCTTGTGCGACAATGCCGCCACCCTATGTTGGACGACGAGATTTCAAGAACCATGTACCAAGAACTGATCCGCAACGAGTTGACCGAGGCTGCCAGCGTGCTTCAGGCGTTCCTGGCAGATGAGCAAAATCTGAAAAACATCGAGGCGGCGGCCAAGCTGCTCGCCGACTCCTTCAAGCAGGAAGGCAAGGTTCTTTCCTGCGGCAACGGCGGCTCCCACTGCGATGCCATGCACTTTGCCGAGGAGCTGACCGGTCGTTATCGCGAGAACCGCCCAGGCTATGCCGGCATCGCCATCTCCGATCCCAGCCACCTCTCCTGCGTCTCCAACGACTTTGGCTATGACTATGTCTTCTCCCGCTATGTGGAGGCCGTCGGCCGTCGTGGTGACGTGCTGCTTGGCATCTCCACCAGCGGCAACTCCGGCAACATCCTCAAAGCCATCGAGGCGGCCCGTGCCAAAGGAATGAAGGTGATTGCCCTGACCGGCAAGGACGGCGGCAAGATGGCTGGTCTGGCCGATGTGGAGATCCGTGTGCCGCACTTCGGTTATGCCGACCGCATCCAGGAAGTGCACATCAAGGTGATCCACATCCTGATCCAGCTGGTTGAAAAAGAGATGGCCAAGTAATCAACGATCCGGGATTGAGAGGGGGGATGGGTGACCATACCGGCCCTCTCATCCAGCCGTGACGGTTGATTGACGAAACCAGAGTCAAGATATTCAGGGAGTGGATGGTATATGTGCGAACTGCTCGGCATGAGTGCCAATGTGCCGACCGACATCTGCTTCAGCTTTACCGGGCTGATGCTGCGGGGCGGCAAGACAGGTCCCCACAAGGATGGCTGGGGGATCACCTTCTATGAGGGGCGGGGTTTTCGCACCTTCAAGGATCCCGAACCCAGTGCCCAATCTCCCATCGCCAAGCTGGTCCAGGCACTGCCCATCAAGAGCCGTGCCGTGGTCAGCCATATCCGGCAGGCGAACCGGGGGTGTGTCTCCCTGGAAAACACCCACCCCTTTACCCGCGAACTGTGGGGCCGTTACTGGACCTTTGCCCACAATGGCCAGTTGACCGGTTACAAGAAGCTGCCCACGGGGCGGCACCGCCCGGTAGGCGACACCGACAGCGAGCACGCCTTCTGCTGGCTGCTCGACAGGCTGGAGCACAAGTACCCCAAACGGCCGGCAAATTTCCCCGCCATGTTCCGTTACCTCGCGACCCTGTGCGACGAGCTGCGCGGGCTCGGGGTGTTCAACATGCTGCTGTCGGACGGAGAGTTCGTGATGACCTATTGCAGCAACAACCTTTACTGGTTGACGCGCAGGGCTCCCTTTGGCGAAGCTCGTCTGCTGGATGAGGATGTGGCCATCGACTTTCAGAGTGAAACCACGCCGAACGATGTGGTGACCCTGATCGCCACCCGGCCGCTCACCGGCAACGAGAATTGGGTGAAGATGGTGCCCGGGGAGTTCTGCCTGTTCAGGCTGGGCGAGCTGGAATATGGCAATGCAGCCAACTTGTTGAACCAGAAATAAAAAATACCAGGGTAGATGTCTACCCTGGTTCTTCGCAGCAGCCATACAGGCAAAAAGGGATGAGAGAGGTGTTGCTGAGCCGCATCATTCTCATGGGTTGCATTGTTACTTTAATGTTAATTTTGTGACAACCTTTATCTCTCTCCATTCTGACTGACATACCGATAACTTGAAGCTGCTCACATTCTGGTGTCCCAAGAGCATCCGGAGCGATACGGGTATGCCCGAAGGGCGGGTGACAGCGGGGCTGTGGGTCCGCTATATTGTGGTCTGTTTGAATACCATCATAGGGAAGAGAAGATGGAGTGGCTGGATCAGAAAGTGCTGCGACAACTGGCAGATGATATCGGTCACGAGATGATGCCGGTCGTCATCTCGGTGTTTGTCGAAGAGGTAGGCGAGCAGTTGGCCCAATTAAGACCGCTTTTTGAGCAGCGGGACTGGTCAGCCCTGGCGCGTGTTGCCCACAGCATGAAATCGTCCTGTGGCAGCTATGGCGCCAAACCCAGCTATCAGCAGGTCATGGATCTGGAGTCCGCCTGTCGCCGGGAAGATGAGCAAGAGGCCGGCAGACTGCTGGCTGAGCTGGAGCACTCCCTGCCCCAGGTCTTCACCCATCTGGCCCAGTTTCACTGATCCAGAAGGGCATCAGCCCGCCATGTCGCGCTCGCCAAGCCTGTTCAGGATCACGGTGTCGAGTGCCAGCCGCAGCTTGAGGCGGTCGTGGCGGTGGGGGAGGGCTGCTTCACCCAGCTCGGCCCGAACGAGGCAGTGCTGCAGCTCGGGTACCTGGGGGCCCTCGGGAGCCAGAATGGCATCGATCCGGCCGCTGCCTATCCGCTCTTCCAGCCAACGATGTTGACTGGACAGTGACAACTGGCCTGCCGGACCCTCTTCGTCCACCAGATTGCTGATGAACACGACGATGGCGCGGCTGCTGCGGATCGCCTCCGCAATCTCGCGCAGCAGCAGAGGAGGCATGATGGAGGTGAGGAAGCTGCCCGGCCCCAAGATGATCATGTCGGCCTGGCTCAGCGCCTCGACCGCTTCGCGCGTGGCGGGTACGACCGGTTTCAGGCTCAGGGCCCGTGGCGGCGTGGTGAGCTGATCGATGGAGACCTCCCCCAGGATCTGATCGCCACAGACGGTGTGGGCGCACAGATCGGTGGGATGCTCGGACATGGGCAGCAGATTGGGTTCAATTTCCAGCATGTCGCTGATGAGCCGGATGGCATCCAGGGGGCGCACGCAGAGGTTGTCGAGGGCCAGCAGCATCAGGTTGCCGAGGTTGTGGCCCGCGAGCTCGCCGCGGCCGGTAAAGCGGTGCTCGAACAGCTGGCTACCGATGCTGGGGGTGGTCACCAGCTGGTTGAGGCAGTTGCGCAGATCCCCCCAGGCGATGCACTCCTGGCTTTTGCGCAGGCGTCCGGTGGAGCCGCCATCATCCGTGGTGGTGACGATGCCCGTCAGCCGGGATCCCAAGAACGACAGGGAAGAGAGCACCCGGCCCATACCGTGCCCGCCGCCGATGGCGACAACCCGGTCGAAGTCATTGATATTTTTCTGCCACATGCAGTGATCCCGTGGGAGGCCAATGGGCACCATTCTAGTCTCCATGGCCAGGTAATTGTTTGATAAGGGTATGATTTTTGCTTGATGCCAGCATCCCGTACCCCTAGGAGACGATGTTGAACTTCCTGACGGCTCACTCGCTTGCCGAGACGACCCCACTGGCCGCCCAACAAGTTACAGAGCGGTTGCATGCCCAGTCATCCCATGTTCCATCGTTGTTGCTGGTCTATTTTACCCAAGCACACGAGGCGGCGGAACTGCGCCGTGCGCTCAAGGCACGTTTTCCCGATACCCGGCTGATAGGTTGCAGCTCCTGCGGCGGTATCCTGACCCAGGATGGCCATCATGGTCGGCATGGCTGGAGCCTGTCGGTCGCCGCCCTTTATGATGACAAGGGGGCCTATGGCGTGGCTGGCCAGATGGGGGATCAACCGGATGTGCGGGCATTGCTGCGCCGCGCCATCGCCGATGGTGGCCGACCGGGAGAGCTGCCGCAGCTCGTGTTGCTGCACACCAGCCCGGGGCTGGAGGAGGCTGTGCTCGCGGGGATCGACGCCGAGTTTGGCGCGACCGTTCCCGTCGTCGGCGGGTCGGCGGCAGACGACGGCGTGGCCGGGCAGTGGCAGCTGTGCTGGGACGAAGGGGAGGGATCACAAGGGTGCGTGTTGGCGGTGCTTTACCCCGATTGCCAACTGGCGTTCCAGTTTCATTCAGGCTATGTACCCACCGAGTGTCGCGGCATCATTACCGGGATAGACGGGCGGGAGGTGCTGACCATCGATCACGAGCCGGCGGCCCGGGTCTATGGTCGCTGGACCGAGCGTGCGACGCCCTGGCCGGTGGGCCCCATCCTCAGGGAGACGACGCTCTCGCCACTGGCCCGTCAGGTCGGCATGCTCGATGACCTGCCCTACTACAAGCTCTCCCATCCCGAGGCGGTGACGGCGCGGGAGGGGCTGCGCCTCTTTACCGAGACCCGACTGGGAGAGCGGCTGCTGCTCATGTACAGCAGCCAGGAAGGGTTGTTGCAGCGCAGCCTGAATGCGGTGAATATCGAGCCTGAATATGGCATGGCGAGCAATATGCGCCCCTTTGGCGCCCTGGTGGTGTTTTGTGCCGGTTGTCGGCTGGCACTGGGGGACAGGCTGGGGGACATCGTCAGTCAATTCAGTCAGAGGCTGGGTGAGATCCCCTTCATCACGCCCTTTACCTTCGGTGAACAGGGACGATTACCCCATGGTGAGCTGGCACACGGCAACCTCATGGTGTCGAGCGTAATCTTCCTCGAGAGCTGACACTGTGCTGGATTCAAGATGATAGGCAATAGCGAACTCGAAACCCTGGGTGACAAACTGCAAACCACGCTGGTGGAGCTGATGCGTTGCCGGGAGCGGGAGGCCAGATATCGGGAGGAGTCCCAAGCCCTGTTGTGCGGGGTGGCGACCCTGGCACAGGCCCAGAGTCTGGAGCAGGTACTGGAGAGTCTCATTCTTGCTCTCAAGCCCTTTATCGGATTCGAACAGGCGGACGTGGTTGCCTGGGAGGCCGTGGGGGGCAGCACCCATCTGAGCACCCAGCCGGACGAGGTCGGCAGGATCTGGTCGCTGACACCGCTCTTCT
This sequence comes from Aeromonas sp. TW 6, assembly GCF_013168745.1. Lineage (NCBI taxonomy): Bacteria > Pseudomonadati > Pseudomonadota > Gammaproteobacteria > Aeromonadales > Aeromonadaceae > Aeromonas > Aeromonas sp. TW 6. The sequence continues at coordinate 138,128 of NZ_JABERS010000003.1, forward strand.
CCAGGGCCATCGAGGGGGAGACCCTGGTTATCTATGATCCTGCCCAACTGCCTGAGCTGGCGCCGCTGGCGGGGGCGCCGGGCTGGGCCAGCGTCATGATGACAGGCTTGCAGGGACCGGGGTTTTCCGGTGTGCTCATCTGCCGGCACGGCGTGGCGGGCACCTTCGATCTCAAGAGCAAGGCGGCGATGCAGCGTTGTCGCCCGCTCATCTCCCAGGCCCTGGTCAACATCGCCTATCGGGCTCGCCTGCAAGAACAGGTTGACCTCAAGACCCTGGCTCTGCAGGCCAGCGAACAGCGTTTTCGCAGTTTTGCCGCCATGGCCTCCGACTGGTTCTGGGAGACCGATCCCCAGCACAGGCTCAGCTATGTCTCTGCCCCTGGCTATCAGGGGGAAGTGCTGGCCCGCCAGACGGGGAGAAGCCTCTATGATTTTGCCCACGACAAGCAGGACCCGGCCTGGAGTCACTACCGGCACCTGATCGCCCACCATCTGCCGGTGAGGGGAATGCGGGCCCAGGTGATGCTGGCGGGCGGGCCTTGCTGGATGGAGATCAATGCGGAGCCTTGCCATGATGCCGGTGGCCGCTTCCTCGGCTATCGGGGCACGGCGCGGGAGATAGGCAGCCAGATCCGCCGCGAGCAGGAGCTGGCGCGGGCGCGGGATGATGCCGAGACGGCCAACCGTGCCAAATCCCAGTTCCTCGCCATGATGACCCACGAGATCCGCTCTCCCATGAACGCCGTGCTGGGAATGTTGGATCTGCTGCAGCACGGCCGGCTCGACACTCCGCAACAGACCCTCATCGGCCATGCCACCCACTCTGCGCATCTCTTGCAGACCATCATCGACGACGTGCTCGATTTCTCGAAAATAGAGTCACATACCCTGACGCTGCACTGTGAACCCTTTCAGCCAGCCGAGCTGTGCCGTGCCCTGGTGGAGCCCTTGCAGGCACAGGCCAGTGCCAAGGGCATCACACTGCACTGGCATCTGGATGAGACGCTCCCTGAACGCCTTCAAGGGGATGCCGTCCGCCTCTCCCAGGTGATAGGCAACCTGCTTGGCAATGCCGTGAAGTTCACCTCCGTCGGCAGCGTGCGTCTGGCGTTGACCTGGGAGGAGGAAAAGCTGGGGGTCATGGTCAGCGACACGGGGATCGGCATCTCCACCGAGGATCAGGCGTTGCTGTTCGAACCCTTCTATCAGGTCGACAGTTCGGCAACCCGCCGCTTCTCCGGCTCGGGGCTCGGACTGGCCATCTGCAGGCGGCTGGTGCAGCTGATGGGGGGAGATATTTGCGTGCAGAGCACGCCTGGGCTGGGAAGCTGCTTCTGGTTCGAGCTGCCCGGGATGGCCTCTCCCTGTGCTCCGGCCGCCGCCCCCAGCAGTGAAGAGTGCGCCAGACTGGAGCTGGATGTGCTGGTGGTGGAAGACAGTCCGGTCAATCAGCTGGTGGTATCCCTGATGCTGCAGAAGCTGGTGTGCAGGGTGAGGCTGGCAGGCAATGGTCTGGAGGCCTTGGCACAGGTGGCGAAGCAGCAGCCGGACCTTGTCCTGATGGATATGCGGATGCCGCAGATGGATGGGCTGGAGGCGACCCGGCGCCTGCGGGACATGGGGTGCGAGGTGCCCATCGTCGCGTTGACGGCCAATGCCATGATGGAGGACAGGGCCCGCTGCCTTGCCCAGGGCATGAACGATTTTCTGGCCAAACCCATCAGTCTTGCCAGGCTGCGAAGCTGCCTGCTCCGCCATTGCAGGTGATGTCGGCCGATTTTGGGTAAAAAAAATGGTCAACCTGGTGGTTGACCAATTCTTCAGCAAATACTGAAGAGAGCACGGGATAAATCGGGTTGTACGGTTTTATATGAAAAAGTCGTGCCAACTTTTCAAAACCTGTTATTTGCGGCCTGTAGCTGAATTGTGTGTTATTTATCGCTACCGTGATTGCAAAATGCAATTCTCATTTTTTCATTATAAGAATGCAGTGCCGAGAATTCGCGTTTTGCAAACCAACCGTTGACTCACTCTTTGACTCACTGTGCGATCAGTCGGCGCAAGAACTGGCGCGCCGCTTCACTGTTCTGTTTGGCAATCAACATCTGTTTTTCATAGATCGGCATGGGCAGGATCTCGAGCCAGCGTTGGCAGAGCCAGGCTGCATCGTCGAACTGCTTGTCCGGGTAGAGCTCATCCAGTTCCGGGTATTGTGCAAAGACCTCTCTCAATCGGCTGACCAGCTGGTTGTCGCTGACATCAGAATCCGCACTCGGCCAGTTGGGCAACGGCTCGACCTGGGCGTGCCTGAGGCCTGCGCTATCCGTTTCCATCTCGTGGATGCAGAAGCGTTCAAGGCCGAGCACGGTGACCCCGAGCAAACCGTCGTTGAGGGTATAAAAATCAGTCACCTTGACGCGGGTTCCGACCGGGAGAATCCGTCCGCAGGTGCCCGTGCTGGTGGTCTCTTCCATCACGATGCCAAAGCCACGATCCTCGAGGAAGGACTCCTTGAGCATCTGCAGGTGGCGCGGCTCGAACAGGCGAAGGGGGAGCTTGCCACCGGGCAGAATGTGGGACGGCAAGGGGAACAGTGCCAGTTGTTGAAGTTTCATGTTCCATCCTCCTAATCAGTCATTGCTGAATGTGACAATGCAGTGACCGTGCCAGAGAGAGGTGGCGTGGCGAAGGGGTGAGTCATTTCCCGTGGTTATTTTTAATATCCATTTAAAATCAATCTATTGTGATTTGATGTCGCGAATGCAGGCAAGGCAGTGCGAAAGGGATTCAGGTGAGGTGTAAGGGCGCCGAACATACCCTGTGTGCAGAATGAGTCTATTTTCGCATATTGCAAATTTGATTCATGCAAAATGCCTGTTACAGACCCATTCAGCGATTGGGGGCAAAGGCCAGGGGATCAGGTGGTGAATTCGGTGTGCTGTGTCATGCCGTCCAGCATCAGGGCGGCTATCTCGTCATACATCTGACCAGGCCTGTGCCAGTGCCGGGGTAAAACCACTGCCGAGACGCCGTGCCAGCACCTGGGTCAGCGCCTGTTTGAGCAGTGCAAACTGGTGGGGTTGAACGTTGAATCGCTGGTGACGCCTGCCGAGATCGCGAATGATGAAACCCAGTGCATCCAGTTGGGAGAGGCTGGTGATGACGGTGTTCAGGGTGTCCGACACCTTGGCAACGGGCAGCTCCTGATGTGGGGGAAAGAGGGCCCTGAGTTCGGGGGACAATCTGAACAGCTCTTCATAAACCTCCTGGACATAGCTGTTGTTCAGGGCGCTCACCCTGCCCCAGGCTTTCTGGACCAGCTCTATCTGCTCAAAGGTCATGTCGATGTTTCCTTCCCGTGCGATGTCATGAAAATAATAATTCATCTACTCAATAGAGCACCGGGTTCCGCGCCATTTGGGGAAAAGAAGAGGGGGCCAGCAAGGAGGCACGGATGGTGACCCCTTGCTGACAGGAGGCCGGGACCTCAGTTGCGCTGTTCCAGGTACATGACGGCTGCTTCGACGCGGCTTTGGGCCTCGAGCTTTTTCAGCAGGCTCTTGACGTGGACCTTGACGGTTCCCTCGGAGATATGGAGCACGGAGGCGACCTGCTTGTTGGACAACCCCTTGGCGATTTCACGCATGATCTGCATCTCGCGTCGGGTCAGGCTCTCCAGCTTCTGCTGCAGGTGGTCCAGCTCGTAGATGTTCTCGAGATAGGGACGTAGCGGCTCGCTCAGGATCTGCTTGCCGGTCATCACGTCAGCCAGCTGGGCCAGCAGCATGTCAGGCTCGGTGTCCTTGAGCAGATAGCCGTCCGCGCCTGCCTTGAGCAGGGCAACCACATCCTGGCGGGCGTCAGAGACGGTCAGGATCACCACGCGGGAAGTCACCTCTTCGGCCCGCAGCGCCTTGAGGGTATCGAGACCTGACAACCCCTTCATGTTGAGGTCGAGCAGGATAAGGTCCGGTTCGGACTCTTTGGCCATGGCCACGGCGTCGGTGCCGTTGGAGGCCTCGCCAACCACGTCGATGTTATCTTCCAACTCCAGCAGTTGCACAATTCCCTTGCGCATCAGGGGGTGGTCATCCACGACCAGAACACTGTATTTCATCTCGTCCATCAGGCGTCTCTTGTTAGGCTGGTGGGAAAGGTTAGGTGTATGCGGGTGCCCCCGGAGGGCGGTTCACTGATGGTCAACTGGCCGCGCAATTTGCTGGCGCGTTCATTCATGATGCTGAGACCGTAGTGATTCACCGCCGAGCTTGCGCCCCTTATTCCAACACCATCGTCTGCAATCTGAACCTGGATGTTACCATCAGCCAGGGTCTCACAGCTAACGTCAATGTGCCGCGCGCTGGCATGCTTGATGGCATTGAGCACTGCCTCACGGATCAGCTGCAGGATGTGGATGTGCTGCCCCGCTTCAAGGTCGGTGTCCGTCAGTCCGTACTGGAGCCTGATGTCGGCGTGCGTCTGGGGTTTGAGCTGCTCGAGCATGACCGCGATGGCTTCACCCAGGTTGGCATCGCCGATGCTGAGGCGGAAGGTGCCGAGCAGTTCGCGCAACTGGGTATAGGCATTGCTGAGTCCCTCGTCGATCTGCTCCATGGCTGCCTCGGTCTTGGCCCTGTCCCCCTTGGCGAAGGAGCGCTTGAGCAGCGTGGCCTGGATCTTCAGGTAAGAGAGGGCCTGAGCGAGGGAGTCGTGCAGTTCACGGGCGATGACGGCGCGCTCTTCCATCAGCAGCAGGCGCTGGTGCTGCAGCAGGGTCTGATCCTTGTGCAGCACCTGGGCCAGCAACATGGAGAAGTTCTTCATCAGCCTCTCGTCGATGGGGTGGTCGCTTATCATGTCGAGCCGACCGTACTCCTCGTCATCCATCTGCAGGTAGAAGCTCACCACGGCGTCCAGATCCCCCGGCCACCCCTTGCGACCTGTGATGTAGACCGGCATCGCATTGTGCTCGAAGCGGGTTAGGCGGATGTACTCGATGTGCTGGTGGGCGGCGGCCCGCTCCAGCAGCTTTTGCAGGGTGCGGCGGCTGAGGGGCGCCGCGTGCAGTTTCTGGGCGGTGGAATAGAGGAAGGAGAGGGTGTCGTTGGCCTGTTGCAGCTTGGCCGTTTTCTCCTCCACCTTGCTCTCCAGCTCCCGGTAGAGTTTGCCAAGCTCGTCGGCCATGGTCGCGAAGGCCCCCGACAGCTCTCCCAGCTCGTTCTCACAGTGGGGGGGCAGGGTGAGATCGAATTCCTGACGCTGGATCTGGCGTGCGCAATAGACCAGCTGGTTGAGGGGCGCTACCACCTGCTGGCGGGTGAAGCGCACCGTGCACCAGGCGATGGTGATGATGGCGAGCAGCCCTAGCCCCTCTGCCAGGGCCAGCATGCGCACCTTGAACTCCACGTGGTACTGCATCTGGTTGACGAAGTCATCGATGGCGGCGACGAACTGCTCCGTATTGTCGGTATAACGGCTGGGAGTGGCATTCTCGATGTGTTCGCGCATCACTTGCCATTGCAGCAGGACTTCACCATAGGTGCGGCGCAGGGAGGCGGGCGTGATCCAGCGCTGGGTCTCCTGCAGCTCGGGGGCATGAAGGGTCTGTTCAAACTGGGCGAGCCGACCGAGGACGACCTGATCCTTCTCGATTTCATAGGCCATGCGGTAGGCCTGCATGCGCAGGGAGCCCGACAGGTTGATGGCCTTGGCATCGGGAACCGAATAGAAGAGGGTGACCATGGCCACCACGGCGATCAGGCTGGCCATGAACAGGATCAGCACCATGGAGCGACCGATGGCGCTGCTGACCGACTGCACTCTGAACCATTTTCCCATGCCGACCGGCTCCCTTTTCACCCACAAAGACCCCACAAAGTAGCATGGGAGTGTACTCCAAGTTGTGCTAGCATCGAAAAACTAGATGAACTCCGAGCGATTTTGCCTAAGTCATTGAGATAGGGGGAGATCGCCGTCAGCCGCTGTTCGAGCTGAAAGGGTCAGGAAAGAAATGCCCTGGCCTCCCGTATTTGGAAAGGTGTTTATGTTGCCACTTGAAGATGGTTTTTCCCGTCGCTTTTACTATTTGCGTCTGTCGGTCACCGACGTCTGCAATTTCCGCTGTACCTACTGTCTGCCGGACGGCTATCACCCGCCGAAAGGAGATGGTGAGGGGCGCCAGTCCTTCCTCTCCCTGGAGGAGATCCGTCGCGTTGTCTCCGGGTTTGCCGCCATGGGGACGCGCAAGGTGCGTCTGACCGGAGGCGAGCCCTCCCTGCGCCGCGACTTCACGGCCATCATCGAGACCGTGGCCAATACTCCCGGCATCGAGAAGGTGGCCATGACCACCAACGGGTATCGCCTCAAGGAGCGTGCCCGCGAGTGGTTCGATGCGGGGCTGACGGCCCTGAACGTCAGCGTCGACAGCCTGGATCCCCGCCAGTTCCACCAGATCACTGGCGAGAACAAGCTGGCGGAGGTGATGGCGGGGATAGACGCCGCCCTGAGTGCCGGTTTTCGGTCGGTCAAGATCAACGCCGTGCTGCTCAAGGGACTCAATGATCATCAGCTCGAGACGTTCCTCGTCTGGATCCTGGACAAACCCATCGAGCTTCGTTTCATCGAACTGATGCAGACCGGCGAGATGGACGCCCTGTTTCGCGATCACCATACCAGCGGTGAACTCATCAAGCAGCGCCTGCAAGAGAGCGGCTGGGTGCAGCAGCTGCGCGGCCTGGATGATGGCCCTGCCCAGGTGTTCACGCATCCGGACTCGAGGGGCGGGGTGGGGCTCATCATGCCCTACAGCAAGGATTTTTGCGCCGGTTGCAACCGGCTGCGGGTCTCCTCCAAGGGCAAGCTGCACCTGTGTCTCTTTGGCGACAACGGGGTGGAACTGCGGGATCTGCTCACCGATGACAGCCAGCAGGAGGAGCTGCAATGGCGTATTCGCCAGGCGCTGACCGGCAAGGCCGCCACCCATCGCCTCCATGAAGGCAATGCAGGCATGACACCCCACCTGGCCTCCATCGGCGGCTGACAGCCGCCGTGCACCTCAAATAACCTTCGATTAATTATCAATCCTCACATAGGGGTAATTTACCTTGCCCCTGCTGTGTCTAATTGCGCCAAGGGTTTGATCCAGCGCAAGAATCCCCCCTGTTTATCTCCCTGGTGGTATATCCCCTGACTTGTCAGGGCCGCAATATACACCCACGCTTATAATTGGTATTGAAAATGCCAGTCACGGGATCCGCGCGGGGGCATCCGTCCCCGAAAAGAGGAGTCGATATGACCGACGGGGTCAACTTGTCACGCAGAGGCCTGTTTCGGGGACGCCTGAGCGCCCCCAAGGCCGGGATCCAGTTGCCCTGGTCCGTCTCCTGGGACGAGTTCGTGGCCGGCTGCACCCGCTGCGGCGACTGTCTGGCGGCCTGTCCGGAGCAGATCCTGATCAAGGGAGACGGGGGCTTCCCCACGGTGGATTTTCACCGCGGCGAGTGCACCTTCTGCACCGAGTGTGTCAGCGCCTGCCAGGCGCCGGTGTTCAGGCCGACAACCCAGACACCCTGGGAGTATGTGGCCCATATCGAGGCGGGCTGTCTGGCCACTGCTCAGGTGTTCTGCCAGCGCTGTCAGGACAGCTGCGAGCAGCAGGCCATCCGCTTTTCCCCCCGGCTGGGGCGCGTACCCACCCCCGGCATCCATGCCGAGTCGTGCAACGGCTGCGGGGCCTGCGTGGCGGATTGCCCAGTGGGCAGTATCAGCATCGGTCTGTCTCGTGGCGAGGCTTCGCGATGACCCAAGAGACGAACAAGTTGGAAAACGGTGATATGACGCGAGAAGAGTTCCATGTATCCAGCCTGGTGGTGCTGACCCAGCCCGATCTGCGCCACGCCCTGGCAGAGCGGATTGCGACCCTGGACGGGGCCGAGATCCACGCCGTCAGCGAGGAGGGCAAGCTGGTGGTGACCCTGGAGGGGCCGAGCCAGCGCCCCATCATGGCGGCCATCGACACCATTCAGGGGTTGCCCGGGGTGCTCTCTGCGGCCCTGATCTACCACCAGTTCGATGAAATGGACGCCGAAGATGGGGAATAAGGCGTCATGTGGCAGAAGCGCAAGAGTCGTTCGCTGACCGCCATGGGTAATACACGGGATGCCGGGTCTGTTGTCTGCGTTCGATGAACGAAAGCCCAGAGCAAAGGAATAAAGCGCCATGGAGCTGAGCCAGCGCGGCTCGTCACAATGGCTGTCATTGATGTGATTAAGCAATGCGAGGATATGTCATGAAGCTGAGTCGACGCGACTTTATGAAGGCCAATGCGGTGGCGGCAGCCGCTGCCGTGGCCGGTGTCAGTGCCCCCACTCTGGCGGCGAACCTGATCACCAGTACCGACAAGACCGCCATCACCTGGGACAAGGCGCCGTGCCGCTTCTGCGGGACCGGCTGCTCCGTGCTGGTGGGCTCCCAGGCTGGCCGCGTCGTGGCGACCCAGGGGGATCCCGATGCACCGGTCAACCGTGGCCTGAACTGCATCAAGGGCTACTTCCTCTCCAAGATCATGTACGGGGAGGATCGCCTGACCCAGCCCATGCTGCGCATGACGAACGGCAAGTTCGACAAGAACGGCAACTTCGCCCCCATCAGTTGGGATCAGGCCTTCGACATCATGGCCGAGAAGTTCAAGGCGACCCTGAAAGAGAAGGGGCCGACCGCCGTCGGCATGTTCGGCTCCGGCCAGTGGACCGTCTGGGAAGGTTATGCCGCCGCCAAGCTGATGAAGGCAGGCCTGCGCTCCAACAACCTGGATCCCAATGCCCGTCACTGCATGGCCTCCGCGGTAGTGGGCTTCATGCGTACCTTCGGCATGGATGAACCCATGGGCTGCTACGACGACATCGAGCAGGCCGACGCCTTCGTGCTGTGGGGCTCCAACATGGCCGAAATGCACCCCATCCTCTGGTCACGCATCTCCGATCGCCGTCTGTCCCACCAGGATGTGCAGGTGCACGTGCTCTCCACCTTCGAGCACCGCAGCTTCGAGCTGGCGGACAACGGACTGGTGTTCACCCCCCAGACCGATCTGGCGATCCTCAACTACATCGCCAACTACATCATCCAGAACGACAAGGTGAACTGGGAGTTCGTCAACAAGCACACCCAGTTCCGCAAAGGAGTGACCGACATCGGCTACGGCCTGCGTCCCACCAACCCGCTGCAGCAAAAGGCCAAGAACCCGGACAGTGGCGACTCCACCCCCATGAGCTTCGAGGACTTCGCCAAGTTCGTGGCGGATTACGATCTGGAGTCCGTCTCCAAGCTCTCCGGCGTGCCCAAGGACAAGCTCGAGAAGCTGGCCCAGATCTATGCGGATCCGGACAAGAAGGTGGTCTCCTACTGGACCATGGGCTTCAACCAGCACACCCGTGGCGTCTGGGCCAACAACCTCTGCTACAACATCCACCTGCTGACCGGCAAGATCTCCCAGCCGGGCTCCGGCCCCTTCTCCCTGACCGGCCAGCCCTCCGCCTGTGGTACCGCCCGTGAAGTGGGTACCTTCGCCCACCGTCTGCCGGCGGACATGGTGGTCACGGATCCCAAACACCGCGCCATCGCCGAGAAGATCTGGAAGCTGCCGGAAGGCACCATCCCGGAGCAGGTGGGCTACCACGCCGTGCTGCAAAACCGCATGCTGAAAGACGGCAAGCTCAACGCCTATTGGGTGATGTGCAACAACAACATGCAGGCCGGCCCGAACATGAACGAAGAGGCGCTGCCCGGTTATCGCAACCCGGCCAACTTCATCGTGGTCTCCGACCCTTATCCGACCGTGACCGCCCAGGCGGCCGACCTCATCCTGCCCACCGCCATGTGGGTGGAGAAAGAGGGGGCCTATGGCAACGCCGAACGTCGCACCCAGTTCTGGCACCAGCAGGTGAAGGCACCGGAAGGAGCCAAGTCCGACCTGTGGCAGCTGATGGAATTCTCCAAACGCTTCACCGTGGAAGAGGTGTGGCCGGCTGAGTTGATTGCCAAGATGCCGGAAGTGAAGGGCAAGACCCTGTTCGACGTGCTCTATGCCAACGGCCAGGTGAACCAGTTCCCGAAAGAGCAGAGCAAGGGGGCCCTGAACGACGAGGCCGAGCACTTTGGTTTCTACGTCCAGAAGGGGCTGTTCGAGGAGTACGCCTCCTTCGGTCGCGGCCATGGCCACGACCTGGCGCCGTTCGATCAGTATCACGAAGCCCGCGGCCTGCGCTGGCCTGTGGTGGACGGCAAGGAGACCCTGTGGCGCTACCGCGAAGGGTTTGACCCTTATGTGAAAGCGGGCGAAGGGGTGCGCTTCTACGGCAAGCCCGACGGCAAGGCGGTCATCTTCGCGTTGCCCTATGAGCCGGCTGCCGAAGCTCCGGACAAAGAGTACGACATGTGGCTCTCCACCGGTCGCGTGCTGGAGCACTGGCACACCGGCACCATGACCCGTCGCGTGCCCGAGCTCTATCGCGCCTTCCCGGATGCGGTGCTCTTCATGCACCCGGAAGATGCCAAGGCCCGTGGCGTGCGCCGTGGGGAAGAGGTGATCGTCTCCTCCCGCCGGGGCGAGGTGAAGACCCGGGTCGAGACCCGGGGCCGCAACCGCCCGCCCAAGGGACTGGTGTTCATGCCCTTCTTCGACGCGAGCCAGCTGGTCAACAAGCTGACCCTGGACGCTACCGATCCGCTCTCCAAGGAGACGGATTACAAGAAGTGCGCCGTCAAGGTCATGAAGGCCTGAGGCGGGGGAGCGCGAGATGAGTCGTAGTCGGCGCCAGTTTCTGGCCGACATGGCCAAGGGGGCCTGCGGTGTGGGCCTGCTTGGTGTGGGGCTCGGCGGAGTGGCGCGCCAGCAGGTGCAGGCTTTGCCTGCCCAGGCGCTGCGCCCGCCGGCCGCCCTCGACGAGGCCGAGTTCCTCGGCGCCTGCGTGCGCTGCGGGCTCTGCGTCGAGGCCTGCCCCTACGACACCCTCAAGCTCGCCCGGCTGTTTGAACCCGTGACCACCGGCACCCCCTACTTCAAGGCGCGCGCCGTCCCGTGCGAGATGTGTGACGACATCCCCTGCGTGGTGGCCTGCCCGAGCGGGGCGCTGGATAGGGCCATGACCGACATCGATCAGGCGCGGATGGGGGTGGCGGTGCTCATCGATCACGAGACCTGCCTCAACTACTTGGGGCTGCGCTGCGACGTCTGCTACCGGGTCTGTCCCCTCATCGACAAGGCCATTACCCTGGAGCTGCAGCACAACCCGCGCACCGGCAAGCACGCCATGTTCCTGCCCACGGTGCACAGCGATCTCTGTACCGGCTGCGGCAAGTGCGAGCACGCCTGCGTGCTGGAGGAGGCGGCCATCAAGGTGGTGCCTCGCGGGCTTGCCAAGGGGGAGCTGGGTCACCACTACCGGCTCGGGTGGGAAGAGAAGGAGAAGGCGGGCAAGTCCCTCATCGGCGACAGGCTCACTCTGCCGACCCGCAAACCGGAGGGTCTATGAGTCGGTATCCGGGGGCCGAGGCCACGGCCAGGCTGGGGTGGTGGCGTGCCCACCGCTTCCTGCTGCTGCGCCGGCTCTGCCAGTTCGGGGTGCTGGGGCTGTTCCTGCTGGGGCCGCTGGCGGGCATCTGGATCCTCAAGGGCAACCTCTCCAGCTCCCTGTTGCTGGAGACGGTGCCCCTCACGGATCCCCTGACCCTGTTGCAGTCGGTGGCGGCGGGCCAGTGGCCCATCCCCACCCTCTGGCTCGGGGCCGGTTTGGTGCTCGCGGGTTACTGGCTGGTCGGGGGGCGGGTGTTCTGCTCCTGGGTCTGTCCGGTCAACCTGGTCACCGATGCCGCCGCCTGGCTCAGGGGGCGGCTCGGGCTCAAGGGCAACGGTCAGTTCAGCCGCACCACCCGCTACTGGCTGCTGGCCATGGTGCTGGTGGCGCCGGCCATCGCTGGCGTGCTGGTGTGGGAGCTGGTCAATCCGGTGTCGCTCACCCTGCGCGGCCTGCTGTTTGGCATGGGGGCGGGCTGGGCCTTGCTGGCGGTGCTGTTCCTGTTCGACCTTTTTGTGGTGGAGCGGGGCTGGTGCGGCCACCTCTGTCCGGTGGGGGCCTTCTATGCCCTGGTCAACCGGGTCGGGTTCATCAAGATTGCAGCCTCGGGGCGCGAGCGGTGCAGCAACTGCATGGATTGTTATGCGGTCTGCCCGGAGCGTCCCATCCTGCGCGGCCCCGTTCACGGTGCCAGGCGTGGTCACGGGCCCTTGATTGCGGCTCAGGAGTGTACCAACTGCGGCCGTTGCATCGATGTCTGCGCGGAGCAAGTTTTTGAAATCACTGTAGGTTTTGCCGTCAAGGCAGAGAAAACGTCGGAGAACACATAATGAAGAAGCTGATTGGAGCAATGCTGGCCTGCCTGATGGCGGGTTCCTTGATGGCGGCCGTCCCCGAGATCACCAACAGCACGGGGGGCATCAAGTCGGAGCGGGGAAGCACGGATCTGGTGACGGATGCCGACGCGGCCCCCATGAAGAACTTTCGCAAGGATGGCGACCTCTACGATCGCCAGTACATGCACCAGCCCCCGCTGATCCCCCACGACACCCGCAACTATGAAGTGGACAACAAGGTCAACAAGTGCCTGGCCTGTCACAGCTTCAAGAACGCCAGTGCCATGAAGGCCCCCAAGATCAGCCCCACCCACTTCGAGACCCGCGACGGCATGACCCTAGGCGAAGTCTCTCCGCGCCGCTACTTCTGTCTGCAGTGCCACGTGCCGCAAGCGGATGCCAAGCCGCTGGTGAACAATACCTTCAAACCGGTTGAAGCGCTGAACTGAGGAACCCATAGATGAAATTACCCGGCTTTGTGAAGCGTCTGTGGACCACCTTCAAGTCACCGTCGAAGGCGGCCCTCTGGGTCATCCTGCTGATGGGCTTCTTCGGTGGCGTCATCTTCTGGGGCGGGTTCAACACCGCCATGGAAGCCTCCAACACCGAGGCCTTCTGCACCGGTTGCCACGAGATGAAGGACAACGTGTTCGTGGAGTACCGCGACACCATCCACTACGCCAACCGCTCCGGCGTGCGGGCCAGCTGCCCGGATTGCCACGTACCCCACGAGTGGACCTACAAGATCATCCGCAAGGTGCAGGCCTCCAAGGAGCTGTGGGGCATGATCACCGGCAAGGTGGATACCCGCGAGAAGTTTGAATCCCACCGGCGGGAGATGGCCGAGCGGGAGTGGCAGCGGATGAAGGAGACGGATTCGCGCGAGTGCCGCAACTGCCACAACTTCGAGTACATGGACTTCTCCCTGCAGGGGCGTCGGGCCGCCCAGATGCACTCCACCAACCTGGCAAGCGGGGCCAACACCTGCATCGACTGCCACAAGGGGATTGCGCACCAACTGCCTGACATGAAAGGGGTGCCGGGCTTCTGATGGGAAGGCCGCCGGATCCCCGGGATCCGGCGGCCTTCGAGATTAATGGGCAATGACGCCCCCCAGCCAGACATCTTTTGATAGAATCCCTTCCCGGCAACGCGGCGCCCACCGGCTCCTTTCATGGCTGGCACCACGGTGCGGCGCGTTCACCTCATCCTCTCGTGGTCAATGATTGACAGGAATGGCCCCAATGGCACCCAAACACAGCGAATTCATCCCTCTCAAGATCGCCGTCCTGACGGTTTCCGACAGTCGCACCGCTGCCGATGACAGCTCGGGGGACTATCTGGTCGAGGCCCTGACCCAGACCGGCCACGTGCTGGCCGATCGGGCGCTCTGCCCCGACAACCTGTTTCGCATCCGCGCCCAGGTGAGCGACTGGATTGCCGACGAGGGAGTCCAGGTGGTGCTCATCAACGGCGGCACCGGCTTCAACGAGCAGAACCGGGTGCCCGAGGCGGTCGGCGTGCTGTTCGAGCGCACGGTGCAGGGCTTTGGCGAGATGTTCCGCCAGCTCTCGTTTGCCGAAATCAAGGGCTCTGCCATGCAGAGCCGTGCCCTGGCAGGGCTCGCCAATCGCACCCTGATCTGCTGCCTGCCCGGCTCCACCGGCGCCTGCCGTCTGGGCTGGGAACAGCTTATCCGGGATCAGCTCGATGCCCGTACCCGGCCGTGCAACTTCGTGACCCATCTGTGATCCCGGGAGTAAACCCGGATCATCCATCTTATTTTTCGATAGGGGCATAGATGAACCTGACCCATCTCAACCAGAGCGGCGAGGCCCACATGGTGGATGTCACCGACAAGCAGGTGACCGAACGCGAGGCCCGCGCCGAGGCTTTTGTGACCATGGCCCCCGAGACCCTGGCGTTGATCCTGAGTGGTCAGCACCACAAGGGGGACGTGTTCGCCACCGCCCGCATCGCCGGCATCATGGCGGCCAAGAAGACCGCCGACCTTATTCCCCTCTGCCATCCCCTGGCTCTGACCCGGGTGGAGGTAGAGATAGCCCCCCAGGCGGCGCACAATCGGGTCCATATCCGCACCCTGTGCAAGCTCTCGGGCAAGACCGGGGTGGAGATGGAGGCGCTCACCGCCGCCTCGGTGGCGGCCCTGACCATCTACGACATGTGCAAGGCGGTGCAAAAGGACATGGTTATCGAGCAGGTGCGTCTGGTGGAGAAAAAGGGCGGTAAATCCGGTCATTTCCAACTGGGTGAGACCAAAGGAGAGCAGGCATGATCAAGGTTCTGTTTTTTGCGCAGGTGCGTGAGCTGGTCGGCTGCGACGAGCTGAGCCTGCCTTGCGACTACGCCAGTGCCGATGCCCTTCGCGCCGCCTTGAGCGAGCGGGGTGACAAGTGGGCGCTGGCGCTCGAATCCGGCAAGCTCCTGGTGGCGGTCAACCAGACCCTGGTGCCGCTGGATACCCCCCTCCATGACGGGGATGAGGTCGCCTTCTTCCCGCCGGTGACCGGAGGTTGAGCCATGAGCGACGTAGCCATCACAGATCGCATTCTGGTGCAGCGGGCTGACTTCTCGCTGGCCGACGAATATGCCCGCCTTGCTGCCCGGCAGGACACAGGCGCGATTGTCAGCTTTGTCGGCAAGGTGCGCGACTTCAATCAGGGGGAGCATGTGAAGGGGCTGGCCCTCGAACACTACCCCGGCATGACCGAGAAGGCGCTGACGAACATAGTGGCCGAGGCCCGCAGCCGCTGGCCCCTGCAGGAGTGTACCCTCATTCACCGCATCGGCGAGCTGCTGCTCGGGGATCAGATCGTGCTGGTGGTGGTGAGCAGTGCCCACCGCGAGGCGGCCTTCGAGGCCTGCCACTTCATCATGGATTTCTTGAAAACCCGGGCGCCGTTCTGGAAAAAAGAGCTGACCGCCGACGGGGTGCAACGCTGGGTCGAGGCCAGGGCGAGCGATGACGCCGCCCTGGCCCGCTGGCAACAAGGGGAGTGAGCCTCGAGCTCGTGTCAATCGATCCGGCGTGCCGGAACATAAGGAGCAACGGAATGAAGAGATGGGTATCCCTGTTGGTGCTGGGGATCGGCGCCATGTACAGCGGTGCTGTGCTGGCTGACGAGGTCAAGGTGGCGGTGGCGGCCAACTTCAAGGGCACCATAGAGCGCATCGGCAAGGAGTTCACCGCCAAGACCGGCCACAACATCGCCATCAGTTCGGCGGCCACCGGCGTGCTCTATACCCAGATCACCCACGGTGCGCCCTTCGATCTCTTCCTCTCGGCCGACGTGGCGACCCCTCAAAAGCTGGAGTCGGAAGGCAAGGGGAGCGAACGCTTCACCTATGCCATCGGTCAGCTCGGCCTCTGGCAGAAGGGGGGGCCTGCTCCTGACGAGGCCACCTTGCGCCACTGGCAGGGGGAGCTGGCCATCGCCAATCCCAAGACAGCGCCCTATGGCGCCGCCGCCATGGCGACCCTGGCTCATCTCAAGATCGATCCCAAGCAGTATCGGGTGCTGACCGGCACCAACATCAGCCAGACTTGGCAGTTTGTCGATTCCGGCAATGCGAAGCTGGGCTTTGTCGCCTGGGCCAATCTGGTGGAGGCGGGCAAGACCGGCGAAGCCTGGGCGGTGCCGGCCAGCTTCTATCCCCCCATCGAGCAGCAGGCCCTGGTGCTGAAGAAAGGGGCGGCGGTGGATGCCCTGGTCGCCTGGCTCAAGGGGCCGGGACAGGCGCAGATCAAGGCGGCGGGTTACGCCCTGCCGCAGTAAGCGCCCGGCGTCTGCCGGGGGCTGGCCAGCCCCGTGCTGGCCAGATCCGGTGCCTGACGTGTCCCAAGGCGGCGCCCGTCATGACGGCGCCCTGTTTTTTATCGACACCCGAGAGGGGACCCTATGAGTGAAGGGGATCTGCTGGCGGTCTGGCTGACCCTGAAACTGGCGGCCAGCACCACTGCCATCCTGCTGCTGCTGTCGCCGCCGCTCGCCTGGTGGCTGTCTCGCAGCCAGCACCGGCTGCGCCCCCTGGTGGAGGCCATGGTGGCCCTGCCGCTGGTGCTGCCGCCCACCGTGCTCGGTTTCTATCTGCTGTTGGCCTTCTCCCCGGAGTACGGCCTCGGTGGCTGGTGGCGGGAGACCTTCGGGGCCCCGCTCGCCTTCAGTTTCCTCGGCCTGCTCATCGCCTCCGTCATCTACTCGCTCCCCTTCGTGGTACAGCCCCTCACCTCCGCCTTCGTCAACATGGGCAACAAGGAGCTGGAGGCTGCCGCCACCCTGGGGATGGGCCCGTTTGAGCGCTTCTTTCGCATCATCCTGCCCATGACGCTGCCCAGCTTCGTGATGGCGGCAGCGCTGGGCTTTGCCCACACCCTGGGGGAGTTCGGGGTGGTGCTGATGATTGGCGGCAACATTCCCGGGGAGACCCAGGTGCTCTCCATCGCCCTGTTTGATCACGTGGAGGCGATGGATTACCAGAATGCCCATATTCTGGCAGGCGGCCTGATGGGCTTCTCCCTGGTGATGCTGGTGCTGGTCTACGGCGTGCTGCAACGCCGACAACGGAGGCTGTTCGGATGAGCCTCTACCTCAAGGCCAGACGTGATTTCGGCCCCTTCACCCTGGCGTGCGATCTGGCACTGCCCCCCAGCCGCATCCTCGGCCTGTTCGGTCCTTCGGGTTGTGGCAAGAGCACCCTGCTGCGCATCATCGCCGGGCTCGACAGGGCCCCGGGCGATGCCCTGCGCTGGCAGGGGCGCGAGCTTGCAGCCCTGCCCCCCGAGGCGCGGCGCATCGGGCTGGTGTTTCAGGATGCCCGTCTCTTCCCCCACCTGAGCGTGCTCGGCAACCTGCAACTGGCGGCTCGCAAGGGGAGGGGGCGCTGGCAGCCAGAGGAGCTGGCTGCTCGCCTCGGCTTTGCCGAGCTGCTGGGGCAACCGGCCCACGGCCTCTCCGGCGGTCAGCGTCAGCGGGTGGCACTGGCCAGGGCCTTGCTGGCCGAGCCCGACTTGCTGCTGCTGGATGAACCCTTCTCGGCGCTGGACAGGCGCAGCCGCATCCATCAGGCCCACGTGCTCAAGGGCTTGCAGCAAGAGAGCGGCATCCCCATGATCTTCGTCAGCCACGCCATGGAGGAGGTGAGCCTGCTCTGCGATGGACTGGTGCTGCTGGCAGAGGGACGGGTGGAGGCCCAGGGCACCCCAGAGGAGATCTTCGCCCGCACCGACCTGTCGCTGGCCAGTCGCGACGACGTCGGGGTCATGCTCTCGGCGACCCTGGCCCACTACGACGAGCACGAGCAGATGGCGACCCTGCGACTCGGGGAGCAGACCCTGATGGTGACCATGGAGCATGCCCCCGATGAAGCAGGCCCCTTGCAGATCAAGGTGGCGGCGCGGGATCTGGTGATCGCCACCGAGCCCATCGTGCACTCCAGCCTCTCCAACTGCCTCGAGACCCGGCTGCTGGAGGTGCGGGAGGTGCGACCGGGGCAGACCCTGTTGCAGTTGGCGCTGGGGCAGCAGATACTGCTGGCCCGGATCACCAGCCGCTCCGCGCAGCGGCTCGCCCTGACGCCGGCCATGCGCCTCTACGCCTACATCAAGGCGGTGAGCCTGGTGGGAGAGGGGTAGACAGGGGACCGGAGTACGGATTGGCTGGCCATGAGTGGCCGGCATGGCGTCGAGAAAGGGGGGACGGGTGCGTCGCAATCAGGTAATGAAATCCCATGGCTTGGCCCTGCGCAGTGCGGGGGAGGGGCCCTTGCTGCTCTTGCTGCACGGGCTGGGCTCTTCCAGCCTCGACTGGCAGGCGCAGATCGAGCGTTTTTCCGAGCGCTACCGGGTGGTGGCCATCGACTTGCGCGGCCACGGCCAGAGCATGCAGGAGGGGCCCTTTGACGTGCCCACCCTGGCGGCGGATGTGGCCCGCTGGCTCGACGAGCAGCCCGAGCCTGCCTGGGTAGTGGGGTTGTCGCTCGGTGCCATGGTGGCGCTGGAGCTGGCGCTGCAACTGCCCCACAAGGTGCAGGGGCTGGTGCTGGTCAACGGCTTCAGCGAATTTCTGCTGGAGACGCCAAAGGAGCAGGAGCGCTATGCCATGCGCCTCAAGTGGCTGCGCTGGTTCGGCATGCGGCCGCTGGCGTGGTGGCTCGGCCGCGAGCTCTTTCCCGGCCCCGATCTCGCCCAGGTGCGCCACACCTTCCGGGGGCGCTTCGTGCGCAACAAAAAGAAGACCTACAAGGCGCTGCTGGAGGCGCTGCCCGGCTGGTCGGTGCGGGCTCGTCTCGGCACCCTCTGGCAGCCGGTGGCCATCATCTCCACCAGTCACGACTATCTGCCCCTGGCGCGGCGGGTGGAGCAGTTCGCCTCCCTGCCCAATGCCACCATCCACACCCCGGATGGTCACCACGCCTGGCCGGCGGAAGATCCTGCCGGGTTCAATCATCTGTTGCAGCGGATCCTCTCAACCCATTGAGGGGGAGCAGACAGCAGAGGTAGATAAAAAAGCCGAACCCCGGGGTTCGGCTTTTTTGTGGGCGCTGCTCAGGGTCTTGAGCAGACCGGGCAGTCGGGGCGTTTGGGAAGCTTCAGCTCGCGAAAGCTGCCACCCAGACCGTCGATCATCAGCAGGCGGCCGCTGTAGCTTTTGCCCATGCCCACCAGCAGCTTGATAGCCTCGAGCGCCTGCAGGCTGCCCACCAGCCCCACCACGGGGGCCAGTACCCCCGCCTCGACACAGGTGAGGGCCTGATCGCCAAAGAGGGCGCTGAGACAGGCGTAGCAGGGTTCATCCTCCTGCCAGGTGAAGCTGCAGAGCTGCCCTTCCAGCCGGATGGCGGCGCCGCTGACCAGGGGCACCTTGTGCTGGCGGGCGCGCTGGTTGAGGAGGTTGCGGATGGCGACGTTGTCGGTGCAGTCGAGCACCAGCTGATGGCGTGGCAGCAGGGCATCGAGCAGCGCCTCGTCAGCGAGGGCGGCGTGGGTCTCCACCTCGAGCCAGGGGGTGAGGGCGCGCAGGGACGTCGCCGCGGACTCCACCTTGAGCTGGCCGATGCGCGCGTCGCTGTGCAGCACCTGGCGCTGCAAATTGGAGAGCTCCACCCGATCGAAATCCACCAGGGTGAGGTGGCCGACCCCGGCCACCGCCAGATACTGGCTGGCGGCGCAGCCGAGGCCCCCGGCGCCGATGACCAGCACGCGGGATTGCTTGAGCGCCTCCTGCCCCTCGAAGTCGAAGGATTTGAGCACGATCTGGCGGTTGTAGCGAAGGAGCTCGGCGTCGCTCAGGATCTCGCTCACAGCAGCAGCCCCGAGAAGGGCTCGACGGTGACCGTCTCACCGGCGGCTACCTTGCCGCGCTCCTGTTCGAGCACGATGTAGCAGTTGGCCCGGGAGAGGGAGCTGAACACCCCGGAGTCCTGGGAGCCGGTGCTGCGTACCTCGAGGCCATTGGGGCCCACGCTCAGGATGCCGCGCTGGAAGTCCAGGCGCCCCGGGCTCTTCTTGAGCGGCTCTGTCGCCAGGGCCTGGAGGGGGTGCGGGCGTGCAAACTGCTGACCGGCCAGTCTGGCCAGGGCCGGTTGCACCAGCTGATCGAAGGTGACCATGGCGGAGACCGGGTTGCCCGGCAGACCGAAGAACCAGGCGTTTGGCAATCGGCCAAAGGCGAAGGGTTTGCCCGGCTTGATGGCGAGCTTCCAGAAGCCAATTTCCCCGAGCTCTTCGAGCAGTTGCTTGGTGAAGTCCGCTTCCCCCACCGAGACCCCCCCGGTGGTGATCAGGGCATCGGCCTCGCGGTCGGCCTGCAAGAAGGCGGCGCGCAGGGCCGCCGGATCATCGGGGATGATGCCAAGGTCCAGGCACTCACAGCCCATGCGGCTCAGCATCGCCTTGACCCCGTAGCGGTTGGAGTCGTAGATGTCCCCGTGCTGGAGCGGGGTGCCCAGAGGCTTGAGCTCGTCCCCTGTGCTGAAGATGGCGACCCTGAGGGGACGGCGCACCGTGACGCTCGCGATGCCAAGGGAGGCGAGCAGCGGCAGCTCTCTGGGGCTCAGGCGAAGGCCGCTTTCGAGCACCCGGGCGCCCTGCGCCAGATCCTCGCCGCGGCGACGGATGTTCTGGCCAGGCGTGGGCGCGGTCAGGAAAGTGATCCCGTTGTCGCCGGCTTGCGTTTCTTCCTGCATCACCACAGCGTCTGCACCCGGGGGCACAGGGGCCCCGGTCATGATGCGGATGCAGTGGCCGGCGGGCCACTCCCCCTCATAGGGCTGGCCCGCAAAGGCCTTGCCCGCCACGGGGAGCGGCATCCCGGCGGCGAGATCCGCCAGGCGCACGGCATAGCCGTCCATGGCGGCGTTGTCGAAGGGGGGGACGAAGAGGGGGGAGCTTATCTCCTCGGCCAGGATCCGATCCAGCGCCTGGGGCAGGGGCAACCGCTCCGTCTCGCAGCAGCAGGTGAGTTGTTCCAGCATCCCTTGCAGGGCCTTGTCCAAGGGGAGGAGTGCACCGGTATCGAATCCCATCATCATGACCTCTCTGGTGTGTAGGGGGCGGATTATCCCAAAAATCCGCTCCGATGGGCAGGCCGAAGGTGCGGTAATGGGGGGCAGATGCCCCGGAGTGATCGGATTATGGGGCGCTATCCCGTTGAATTACCTCCTGATGGGTAACCAGGGCGAGGCTTGCGCGGGATGGCAGGTGGGGAAGAGGCGGCACGGCCGTGCGCCTTGCCCCCGAATGGGCAGGCCGGTGCGGACAAAACGGGGTGGTTTGGCATAAA
Organism: Aeromonas sp. TW 6; assembly: GCF_013168745.1. NCBI lineage: Bacteria > Pseudomonadati > Pseudomonadota > Gammaproteobacteria > Aeromonadales > Aeromonadaceae > Aeromonas > Aeromonas sp. TW 6. The sequence continues at coordinate 159,337 of NZ_JABERS010000003.1, forward strand.
GTCGGGCACCGGGCTTGAGTTAGACAGAATTATGACAATAATCGCCCTGTAAGATTGCGCCGCGGCACCATGCCGCAGGCCAGCACAGTCCCTGAGCGTGGGAGATAAACACGATGACGAGCTTAAGCCAGGAAGCCCTGTTGGTCAGGGCGGCGCTCGAGGCCGAGGGCCTTGAGACACCTCTGGTGGCCAATGAATTGAGCGGCCAGCAGAAAAAGGAAAAAATCGAAGGTCATATGCGCGCCATCATGGAGACGCTGGGACTGGATCTGGCCGACGACAGTCTGGCCGAGACCCCGCACCGCATTGCCAAGATGTACGTGAACGAGATCTTCTCCGGCCTCGACTATGCCACCTTCCCCAAGGTGACGGTGATCGAGAACAAGATGAAGGTGGACGAGATGATCATGGTGCGGGACATCAGCCTCACCAGCACCTGCGAGCACCACTTCGTCACCATAGACGGCTTTGCCCACGTGGCCTACATTCCCCGCGGCAAGGTGATTGGCCTGTCGAAGATCAACCGCATCGTGCAGTTCTTCGCCCGCCGTCCCCAGGTACAGGAGCGGCTGACCCAGCAGATCCTGCTGGCGTTGCAGACCCTGCTTGGCACCAGGGACGTGGCCATCAGCATCAAGGCGACCCACTTCTGCGTGAAGGCCCGTGGCGTGATGGACTCCACCTCCTACACTACCACCACCTCCCTGGGCGGCGTCTTCAAGACCCAGCCCGACACCCGCGCCGAATTCCTCGGTGGTCTGAAAGGGTAGTGCTCCCGGGGCCTGTCGCCGACAGGCCCCGTCTCCTTTCCCTCACTTTTTTTGAAAAATACCTAAAGTTGTGACCGTGCCGGTCGCTATGGCTCTGTGTGTTGTCGGACGGTCTGGTTGACGCCGACACCCCCGGGCCCGCCCTTGTGCGCGCCGACAGGGACGAGATGTGCTGCCAAGGAGGGTAGTGAAGGCGCAGGCCAGGCCTGCGCCCAGCAATGCCACTTGTTTTCCCCATGCAGGACATGCCATGAACACCATGACGATAGGCAAAAAACTTACCGCCGGCTTTGCCGTACTCGGCCTGATGATGGCCTTTATCGGCGGCTTCTCGCTGTTTGAATTCAGCAAGATGAACCGCGCCGCCATCGGCTTTACCGACAGTATCCTGCCCGCCGTCGTGCGCACCAGCACCCTCGGCGAGACCATCAATGCCCTGCGCCGCTACGAACTGGATGTCTTCCTGGTGGCGGACGATGCCCAGCAGAAGGCCCGCTATCGCAACGAGAGCGAGAAGAGCCTGCAAGAGGCTGCGCGCCAGATAGTGGCCCACGATGGCACCATCTGGGCGGAGGATCGGGAGGAGCGCCGCGCCTTTGACATCGTCAAGGCGGACTGGGAGAGGTACATCGCCCTGCACCAGCGCATCCGGCAGATGCAGGACTCGGGACAGATGGCCGAAGCCCGGCACCTCTTCATGGGGGAGGGGGTCACCCTCTACACCACCCTGAGCAAGTCGGTGGGGGATCTCATCCGCATCAACCACGGCTACTCCGTGGGTTCCCGCGCCGAGGTGATCGCCGCCTTTGACAGCGCCAAGCTGAGCGTGACCCTGGCCCTGGTGATCGGCCTGGCCCTGGTTGTCGCCCTCTCCGTGGTGCTGACCCGCCAGATCCGCGACCCGCTCATCATGCTGGCCCGTCAGGCCCAGCGCATTGCGAGCGGTGATCTCGGTCGGGGCGAGCTGCAGGAGTGGATCCGCGGCAACCGCTTCAACCGCGACGAGCTGGGCCAGCTGGGGTCGGCCATCGACCGGATGCAGGGGGCTCTGGCGGAGCTGGTGAGTGAAATCTCCGGTTCGGTGAGCCAGCTCAGCAGCGCGGTAGAGGAGGTGAGCGCCATCTCCGAGCAGTCCGCCAAAGGCATGGCAAGCCAGCAGGGAGAGGTCTCTCAGGTCGCCACCGCCATGAACGAGATGCAGTCCACCGTCAATGAGGTGGCTCGCAACACCACGGACGCCATGGGGGCGGCCAAGCAGGCTTCCCGCACCTCCACCCAGGGCAACCAGGTGGTGCGCAGCGCCATCGGCAGCATAGAGCAGGTTTCCCGCCAGATAGAGCAGGCCGGGAGCGTGGTGCAGCAACTGGAGACCGACAGCGCCAGCATCAGCATGGTGCTGGACGTGATTCGCGGCATCGCCGAGCAGACCAACCTGCTGGCCCTCAACGCGGCCATCGAAGCGGCCCGGGCCGGCGAGCAGGGGCGTGGCTTTGCGGTGGTGGCAGACGAGGTGCGCAGTCTGGCCCAGCGTACCCAGGCATCCACCGCCGAGATCAGCAAGATGATCGAGGTGCTTCAGGAGCGCACCGCCGAGGCGGGCAGCGCCATGCAGCTGAGCCGTCAGCAGATGCAGGAGAGCGTGGAGCTGGCGCGGGAGGCGGGGAGCAGCATCGACAGCATCAACGGTGCCGTCACCCAGATCACCGACATGAACACCCTGATCGCCACCGCCACCGAGCAGCAGAACGCGGTCACCGAGGAGCTCAATCGCAGCATCGTCAAGATCCACACCGCCGCCGACGAGAATGCCCAGGGGGCGCAGCAGACCGCCCAGGCCTGTGTCGAGCTGAGCAAGCTGGCCAATACCCTGCACCATATGACCCAGCGTTTCACCCTCTGAGTCTTGCTGCCACCCGGCACAGCGCAGAAGGCCCCGCCAATCGGCGGGGCCTTGTCGTTTCTGGCTGGACCTGGGCGCCGTCAGCTCAGGCCGACAATGTCGCCGTCATCGTTGATGTCGATATGGTGTTCAGGGACGGCAGACTGCCAGCCTGTACGTCAGCTCAGGCCGACAATGTCGCCGTCATCGTTGATGTCGATATGGTGTTCAGGGACGGCAGGCTGCCAGCCTGCGCGTCAGCTCAGGCCGACAATCTCCCCGTCATCGTCGATGTCGATATGGCGATAGGCCGGCAGACTGCCCAGGCCCGGCATGGTCATGATGGGGCCCGCCAGGGCATAGACGAAGCCTGCCCCCGCGCAGAGTTTCACCTCCTCGATGGGCACCTCGAAGTCCGTCGGCACGCCCTTCCTGGCCGGGTCATGGCTGATGGAGAGCGGCGTCTTGGCCATACAGACGGGCAGGTGATCCTGGCCCTCTGCCGAGAGTCTGGCCAGTTGCTGGCGCGCCTTGTCCGAGAGGGTGATGCCCCGGCCGCCATAGCCGCACTCCACCAGGGTGGCGAGCTTGGCGGCAAGGCTCATCTCATCGGGGTAGAGCAGCCTGACCTCACTGGGCTGCTTGCAGGCCGCCACCACGGCGTGAGCCAGATCCGCCGCGCCCGCGCCACCGTCAGTGAAGGCCCGGGAGAGGGCGACCCCACAGGCACCGGCCTGGCGCGCCGCCGCCTCCAGCAGGGCCAGCTCGGTGCCGCTGTCGGTGGGGAAGCGGTTGATGGCGACCACCACGGGCACCCCGTAACGGCGGGCGTTGTTAATATGCCAGGCGAGGTTGGCGCACCCCGCTGTCAGGGTGGGCAGATCTTCCCCTTGCAGGCTGGCCGGCAGTGGCTGGCCCGGCCGGATGTCGAGCAGGCCGCTGTTGGCCTTGAGGCCGCGCACCGTAGCCACCAGCACCACGCAGGCGGGGGCGAGGCCGGACTGGCGATACTTGATGTTGAAGAACTTCTCCAGCCCCATGTCGGAGCCAAAACCCGCCTCGGTCACCACGTAGTCGGCAAGACCCAGCGCCATGCGATCGGCGATGACGGAGGAGTTGCCGTGGGCGATGTTGGCAAAGGGGCCGGCGTGGACCAGCACAGGGGTCTGCTCCGTGGTCTGCATCAGGGTGGGCTTGAGGGCGTCTTTGATCAGCACCGTCATGGCCCCCGCCACTTCCAGCTGCTCGGCGGTCACGGGCTTGCCGCGCAGGTCGAGGGCGAGCTGGATGCGGCCGATACGCGCGCGCAAGTCCTTGAGATCCCTGGCCAGCGCCAGAATGGCCATCAGCTCGGAGGCGGCGGTGATGACGAAGCGATCGGGGCGCTCGACACCATCGGCAGCACCGCCCTGGCCGAGGGTGAGGTGGCGAAGCGCCCGGTCGTTCATGTCCAGGGTACGGGGCCAGAGGATGTTGGCCGGGTCGATATCGAGCCGCGCCAGGCCGGTTCTGGCGCTGAACTGGTCACCGAGTTTGCGTTCATGGAACAGGCGGGCATCGAGGGCGGCAGAGGCCAGGTTGTGGGCGGCGGTGAGGGCGTGAAAATCCCCGGTGAGGTGCAGGTTCATCTCCTCCATCGGCACCACCTGGGCCATGCCGCCCCCGGCGGCGCCCCCCTTGACCCCGAAGACGGGGCCGAGGCTCGGTTGGCGAATGGTGGCGATGCTGGGCTGGCCGATGTGGTTGAGCCCCATGGAGAGGCCGATCGTGGTGACCGTCTTGCCCTCCCCAAGGGGGGTGGGCGTGATGGCGCTCACCAGCACCAGCTTGCCGGGCTCGCGGGCGGGGGCGTGATGGAGCAGCGCGAGGTCGAGTTTGCCCTTGTAATGGCCGTGGGGGTGGAGATGGGCGGCCGCTATGCCGAGCTGTGCTGCCACCTCGGCGATGGGCAGGCGGGGGGACTGGCGGGAGATCTCGATATCGCTTAGCATCAGCACCTCGTTGGCATGTCAGGTCAAATATGCGGCGAAGTCTAGAGGAATCAACAGGGTAATCCAATGAGCAATACTATTTTATCCGGCAGTCGTGAACCCCATCAAAGCCCCATCCTGCTGGATCTCAACGCCCTCTATCATCCGCCCAAACGGCCCCTCACCGCCCTTGGCATCGTCAGCGCCTTCATCCCGCTCTTTGGTTACGGCTGGCAGGCGATGACTCAGGATCCCGAGACCCACTTTCGCCACGAGCTCGGCAAGCGCATCAACAAGCACAAGAGCGACGAGGCAAACCTCGCCCTGATGATGCAGTTGGCGGCCATGCTGGATTGCCACTGCCTGCACGTCACCCTGCCCTATGCGCTGGGGGAGGCCGAGCTCGCCGCCTTGCGCCAGCGTCTGCCACGCTGGCAGATGAGCCAGCAGGATCACCTGCTGGTGGCCGAGCTGATGCCCACCCCCTGAGCCCGGGCTCAGGTCTCCCTGTCCCAGTAGTGGGGCGCCAGATAGCGCTCCTGCACGAATTCGATGAAGCAGCGCACCTTGGCCGACACGAAACGGCGGTGCGGATAGAGGGCATAGAGCCCCACCTGCCCCTTCTCCCACTCCAGCAACAAGGGGACCAGCGCCCCCGAGCGCAGCGCATCCCCCACGATGAAGGTGGGCTGCAAGATGATGCCCTGGTGGTCGCAGGCGGCCCGGGTCAGGGCCACCCCGTTGTTGGCGCGAAGTGGCCCCTGGGGACGGATGCTGTGCTCCTCCCCATCCCGTTTGAAGACCCAGTCCGGCTGGGTCAGGGTGTAGATGAGGCAGTCGTGCTGCTTGAGATCCTCCGGGGTCTTCGGCCTGCCCCGGCGGGCCAGGTAGTCGGGGCTGGCGCACACCACCATCTTCATCATGGCGAGCGGCTTGGCCACCAGGGAGGAGTCCGGCAGGTTGCCGATGCGCAGGGCCAGATCGAACCCCTCCTCCACCAGGGCCACCCGCCGGTCGCTGTACTCAATCTCGAGCTTCAAGTCCGGGTAGCGCTCGCGAAACAGGGGCAGGGCGGGGGAGAGGTGCAGGTAGCCGAAATCCATGGGCACCGAGAGCTTGAGGGTGCCCTGGGGCTGCTGGTTGTTGTGGGTGAGCTGGCTGTGGGTCTCTTCCAGCTCCGCCAGCAGGGCCAGGGAGCGCTGGTAGTAGAACTGGCCCGCCTCGGTGGGATTGACTTGGCGGGTGGTGCGCGACAGCAGCCGGGTGGAGAGGGACTCCTCGAGCTGCTGCATCAGCTTGGAGGTCATGGCGACCGAGATCCCGAGCTGATGGGCGGCCTTGGTGAAGCTCTGGCACTCCACCACCTTGATGAAGGTGCGCATGGCGGCTATCTGATCCATATTCCACTCTCGGTTGATAATTATTTTAATAAATCGATGATTATCTATTCTCGATAGGAGGTTAGCATTTTAGACACCGTTGTGAACCCCCAATGAAGGAACGATCGGAATGAAAATGACCAAGGCCCTGCTGGCCTCTTGCCTGTTTATGGCGGCTCCCCTGATGGCTGCCGATTACGATGTCGATGCAGCGCACACCACAGTCCAGTTCAAGGTGGGCCACCTCGGCTTCTCCGAACTGGTCGGCCGGTTCAACACCTTCAGTGGCACCTTCAGCATGGACGACGCCAACCCGGCGGCGGCCAAGGCGAGCTTCGAAATCGATGCCGCCAGCGTGGATTCCAACCACGAGGCCCGCGACAAGCACCTGCGCAGCCCCGACTTCCTGGACGTGAAGCAGTACCCCAAGATGACCTTCGTCAGCACCGGCTATGAAGGCACCAAGGACAAAGGCGTACTCAAGGGCACCCTGACCCTGCACGGCGTGTCCAAGGACGTGGCCTTCGACCTGGTCCACATCGGGGAAGGCAAGGATCCCTGGGGCGGCTACCGCAGCGGCTTCAACGCCACCACCACCATCAAGCGCAGCGAGTTCGGCGTGAACTACATGGTGCCGAACATCCCTGACGAGATGACCATCAACCTGTTCGTTGAAGGCGTGCGCAAGTAATGGGCGCAGCACTCCTGCTTCAAACCCTGGCGGCTCCTTTTGGGGCCGCTTTGCTGTCGTGGCGCTGGCCGCGGCTGGGCTATCTGTGGGGCGCCCTGGGGATCTGGCTGGTGGGTTGCCTGCTGGGCGGTGCCTATGGCCTGCCGGTCAAGGCGTGGCAGTGGCTGCCGCTGACCCTGCTGGTGCCCGCCCTGACCCAGGGTACCAGCAAGGGGATCGCCCTCGCGCTGTTCGGGGTGCTGGGCGCCCTGGTGTGGTGGCAGGGGCTGGCCTCCGTGCTGGCGAGCGAGCCCGGGATCTGGCTGGCCCTGCTGCCCGCCATCCTCTGGTCTGGCTGGACGAGCTGGCGTGGTGACAGCGAGGAGGGGCTCGGCTTCGCCCTGGCCTTCATCTGGCTGGCGCTGGTCATCGGCATCGATGGCAGCCTGCTCATCGCCCAGCTGACGGGGGCCCTGGCCGCGTTTGCCGGATTCCGTGCCCTGCTCGGCGCCTTTGCAGGGGTCAAGGTGACCCCGGCTGCCCTGGGGCTTTCACTCGCCTTCGTGCAGATGCTCGCCTGGCAGTACGTGGAAGTGCCCCTGCTGGTGCTGCTGCCGGTCTGGCTGTTGCCGCTGCTGGAACGTGCCCTGCACGGGCGCCCGGGACTCTCTCGCTGGGGGGTCTTGATCCTGGTGGCGGCCGTCGGTGCCGGAGTGAGTCTGTGGTGGGTATGGCCAGAGGCGTCACTTTACTGATTTCTGCATGAAAAACAGGCTATTACCTTAGAAATTGATGGGCTTGTCAAAGTCTGGACAGATAAAGATTGAGACCCATGGTGCTTTCGGATAAAAAGGATTTTCAATTATCTGGATACACACAGAACCCGGCTATGCCGGGTTCTGTTTGCCTGCTTTCCCGCGGCACGCTAAGGAGGCCACAGTTGCACAGTCAGGGATCTGAGCATCTGTTTTTTCGCCATTTCACCGAACAGGGATGTCTTGGGGATCTCTGCATCCTGCTGGTGACCCACCTGCTTCCCGACAGACCCGACTTCATCCAGGTGCTCGATCGGGTGGGCCGGGTCGGTGCCATCCTGCCCAAACCCAAGTCCGTGCACGGGCCGACGCTGGCCTGGGCCCAGCAGCACTACCCCGTGCTGCCCCTCAATCGCCACTGGACCTCGGATCCCGGTGAGGTGATCGCCCAGATTGCCCCCCTGGTGATGTCCCACGAGCGGCTCATCATCCTCGACATCGGCGGCTACTTCGCCAAGAGCCAGGCGGTACTGGCCGAGCACTTTGGCGCCCGCTTCATCGGGGTGGTGGAGATGACCGAGAACGGCCATCAGCGCTACGAACAGGAGTCCCTGGCGGCCCCCGTCATCTCGGTGGCCCGCAGCCCCCTCAAGCAGGCGGAAGATATCCAGATCGGCCTGAGCGTGGTCTACTCCGCGGAGTCCCTCGCGCGTACCCTGAGGCGTACCTTCAATGTCTGCCAGGCCGCCCTGTTCGGCTATGGCAAGGTGGGGCGCAGCATCGCCCGGGAACTGCGCTGTCGCAACCTGCATCTGGAGCTGGTGGAGACGGATGCCCTGCGCCAGGTGGAGGCGCTCTCCCACGGCTTCAAGCTGGTGAACAAGGCCGAGGCCCTGGGCCGCGCCGAGCTGGTGATCTGCTCCACCGGCAACGGCTCCCTCGACATCACCGATCTGCAGGCCCTGCGCCCCGGCGCCATGCTGGCCTCGGTTACCTCCGCCGACGACGAATTCGCCTTCAGCCTCGCCCAGCTGCCCTGGCCGAGCGAGGAGGTGTGTCCCCATGTGCTGGCCCTGACCCGGCCGGACGGCAGCACCATCTTTTTGCTCAACCGGGGGGAGGCGGTCAACTTCGTCCACGGCGCCGTCATCGGCGAATATGTCTACCTGGTGCTGGCAGAGATCATCGAAGGGGTGCACCAACTGGCCCATCAGGCATCCACCCCGGGCCTTCACGAACTGCCCCAGGCCACCATGCAGCGCATCGCTCGCCACTGGTTGACCGATTTTCACGGAGTCACCCCATGACAGACACCCATTTGCCCCTCGCGAAACCGCGCATCGAAATCCGTTACTGCACCCTCTGCCGCTGGATGCTGCGAGCCGCCTGGCTCGCCCAGGAACTGCTCTCCACCTTCGACGGCGAACTGGGAGAGGTGGCCCTGGTGCCTGCCAGCAAGGGGGAGTTTCGCATCCTGGTGGACGGGGTGCTGGTGTGGGACAGGGTGGCCGACGAGGGCTTCCCCGAGGCCAAGGAGATCAAGCAGCGGGTGCGGGATGTCATCGCCCCGGAGCGGGATCTCGGCCATGCGGATCGCAAACCCGCAGCCGAGTAGGCTGCATCACCCATGATGTGAAAGAGGGAGGCGCAGGCCTCCCTCTTTCGTTGCGGCCCCCGGTCAACGGTCGCCAGATGTGGCCAGCCCTTCCCCGGCGGGGAGGCCAATATAGCGGGCCCGCTTGTGGGGCTTGATGCGGCTCACGTCCACCCACACCAGGCCGTCGATGCAGTGGTTGAAGTCCGGGTCGATGCCAAAGTCCATGAACTGCACGCCCCCCGGCTCGCACAGCTCGGCGTACTGCTTGTAGAGGGTGGGAATGGCGCAGCCCAGGTTGTCGAGCCCGGCCTTGAGCACCTTGAGGTCGTCCCCGTAATCGCGCCCCTCGAACAGCGTCGGCGTGGCGGGATAGGGGCGGCGGGAAGGGGCGAGGGCAAGGGTGGGGGCGAAGTGCTGGCGATAGAAGCTCACCAGCAGATCCTTGGCCGCCGGCGGCAGGCTGCCGGAGAGGGTGACGGGCCCGAACAGGTAGCGGTATTGGGGATAGCGGGCCAGATAGGCCCCGATGCCGAACCAGAGGTAATCGAGCCCCCGCTTGCCCCAGTAGGCGGGCTGGATGAAGCTGCGGCCAAGCTCGATGGCCTGTTCCAGCCGGGGCAGCAGCTTCTCTTCGAAGCCGAACAGGGTGTGGCTGTAGAGGCCATCCAGTCCCTTGCTGGCCAGCCGTTCGGCCACCGGGGCGAAACGGTAAGCGCCGATGATGTCGAGGCGGGCGGGATCCCAGAGGATGAGATGGTGATAGTCATCGTCGAAGGCATCGAGATCCCGCCGCTTGCCCGAGCCTTCCCCCACCGCCCGAAAGGCAATCTCCCGCAGGCGCCCCAGCTCACGCAGGATCACCGAGTGGCTCTGCTCGTGGCGGCGATAGAGCAGGATGCGCTGGCCGTCCGGGGTCTGGCCGAGCAGCTCGCACCCGTCGATGGCCTGTTTCAGCAGGCGGCGATCCTCCGGCAGGGCGATGGGGGCCTCGGTCTGCAACCGTCCCGCCTTGCCCCGAGCGATTCGGTAGAGGTGGCCGCGCACCAGCCGGGCCGCCGTCTTGGCCGGCAGCTCCTGAAAACTGGCGAGGGGAATGCGCGCCCCTATGGTCACCGGCAGCGTCTGCCCCTGCTGGCGAAACAGTTGGCGTACCAGCAGCAGGGCGGAGGCGGGCTTGTTGAGCCAGGAGGCGAGATAGAACCAGAGGCTGTTGCGCCCTCCCAGGTGAATGGGCACCAGGGGCGTTCGGCTGCGCTGGGCCAGCTTGATGAAGCCGGCCTGCCAGGGGCCATCCTTCACCCCCTTGGGGCCGAGGCGGGAGACCTCGCCTGCGGGGAAGATAACCAGGGCCCCGTCGGCGACGAGGTGTTCATTCATGGCGAGGATGGCCTGCCTGTTGGTCTTGCCCCCCAGGTTGTCCACCGGCAGCAGCAAAGGGCGCAGCGGCGCGAGCTGGGCCAGCACCTGGTTGGCCACTATCTTGACGTCGGGGCGGATGCGCCCGATGAGGCGCAGCAGGGCCAGTCCGTCCAGGGAGCCGATGGGGTGGTTGGCGACAAGAATGACCCGGCCGCTGGCGGGAATGTGCTCGAGCTCGGCCTCGCTCACCCGGTAGTCGAAGTGGAGCTCGGTGAGGGCCTGCTCGACGAAGTCCAGACCGCGCAGGTGGGGATGGCGCATGGCAAAGCGGGTGAAGGCCTCCTCGTGCAGCAACCAGCTCAGCCCCTGCCTCATCAGGGGACGGAGGAGGGGCTGGCTGGCGAGGTGGGGCAGGTGCTGCCCCAGCAGGGTATCGACGTCGAACATGGGCAAGGCTCCGCTGAACTTTGCCCCAGCTTGACGCCCCTGCGTGCCTTTCGTGTGTCGGTTGGGTGACGGTTTGATGACGGGGCGAACCCCGTCCTTGCCCCCTTACTCAGCCCGCCAGGCAGAGGTGAGGCGCACCAGCGCCACCAGGGTGGCGACCGCTTTTTCCATGGATTGCAGGGGGATGAACTCGTGCTTGCCGTGGAAGTTGTGGCCGCCGGTGAACAGGTTCGGGCAGGGCAGCCCCATGAAGGAGAGCCGGGCGCCGTCGGTGCCGCCGCGAATGGGTTTGATCTTGGGCACCACGTCGGCGGCCTCCATGGCGGCTTTGGCCAGCTCGACGATGTGGGGATGGGGCGCTATCTGGCTGCGCATGTTGCGGTAGTTGTCCGCTATCTCCAGGGTGATGCGCGCCCTGGGAGCGTCCAGCTGCAGGGAGGCGACCCGCTCCTTGAGCTGGGCCTTGCGGGCGGCGAAGCAGTCATCGTCGAAGTCGCGGATGAGGTAGTGCAGGGTGGTCTCCTCCACCGTACCTTCCATCCGGGCCAGGTGGAAGAAGCCCTCATACCCCTGGGTGCACTCCGGGGTCTGCTCGGCGGGCATGGCGGCATGGAAGCGGGCGGCCAGGGTCTGGCTGTTGATCATGCTGCCCTTGGCGGTGCCGGGGTGGACGTTGTTGCCTGTGATGCGCACCGTGGCGCTGGCGGCGTTGAAGTTCTCGCATTCGAGCTCGCCGAGCTCGCCGCCATCCACCGTGTAGGCCCACTTGGCCGGGAAGCGCTCCAGCGGGAAGCGGTCGGCACCGCGCCCTATCTCCTCGTCCGGGGTAAAGCCGACCCAGACATCGCCACGGGGGATCTCGGGGTGAGCCTGCAGGTATTCCACGGCGGTGAGGATCTCGGCGATGCCCGCCTTGTCGTCGGCCCCCAGCAGGGTGGTGCCGTCGGTGGTGATGAGATCCTGCCCCAGGTAGTTTTTCAGGAAGCGGTACTGGCGGATGGCCAGCACCTCGTCCCCCTTGCCAAGGCAGATATCGCCCCCCTGATAGTTCTCGACTATCTGGGGAACGACGCACTCGGCCTCGTAATCGGCTGTGTCCATGTGGGCGATGAGCCCGATGGCGGGGGCATCCGGCTGGTTGCCCGGCAGGCAGGCTGTGAGGTAGCCATGCTCGTCCAGGGTGACCTGGCTCAGCCCCATCTGCGTCATTTCGTCGCACAGGGCCCGGGCGAAGAGGCGCTGTCCCTCGCTGCTGGGGCAGGCAGGATTGGTCGCATCGGAGCGGGTATGAAAGGTGAGGTAGTGGAGAAAGCGCGAAAGCAGGGTGTTCATGGGCAAGCCTCGGGTCACGAAAGAGGAGTCATTGTGGCCAAGACGGCGGCGCCGCTTATTGCGTCAGCGCAGTTTTTGATGACTTTGTGGGGGAGAGGAGGGCCATCGAAGGGGAGGGGCAGGGATCATAGCGCGGCAGTTTGCATAAAAATTCCAAAATAAAAACTGGTTAAGCAATTGCGAAAAAGCTGAATTTCCCCTCGGCCCAGCGCTGGCAAGGGGTGACCCAAAAAGCGTGACGTGTTGGTTATTTTCATCACCTCGCCCACGCACTCCCATCCCCCGCCATCCCAGAGCCCGCCTTGCTGGCAGCGAGATTTTGCCCCCTGATGAAAACCCGTTTTTTAACACGATTTTTTATTGTCACTGGCTGCGGTAAGTGTGTACACTCCGCGCCGATCCGAGGGCAACCCTGCGCAGGCCGTGTCCGCCAGACCCGCAGGATCATGACGCCTATAGGGCGAGGCACGCAGAAACGACAGACACTGCTGGGGAATGGTTTCTTTAATACCGGTTAGGCTCCGGTATCAGGGAGAACAACGGACTCTCATCTTTCAGCTGACCGAGTGGGCTTCGGGCTCATCATCTCCCTTGTCATGGGCGGTCACTGGCGTTGAGCGGGTCGTAGTGGTTGTCGTCCATCAACACGATGCGTGCTGACGTCTTCCCTTCTCTTCCTTGAAACCCTCTCCTGTCCGTCGGGATGGCTGCCGAATGATGAACAAACGGCGTGGCTGATGCCGATTGTCATCAAAGTACCGCGGTACGCCGGCAAGGTGTTACCGCATACCGTTGAGCTTGATGTAAAGCCACCAGCCCCACATCAAGACTCGTTACTTCCCAAGATCCACCAGGCAGCCTTGGCTTGCCGCGATGTGCAATGAACAGGATGTGGCGGAGCATGCTCCGTTGCGGGTCCAACGTCAGCAGGCCGCTCTGGCTTGCCGCATTTTGCAATCAATGGTCTGGATGTGATTGAGGGTAACGAAGGCGGCCCACGGCCGCTCATTTGCGAGGCATAGCCCATGACTAACTGGTCCAGCAAGGACTCCTTGAAGGTCTACAACGTTCCCTACTGGGGTGCGGGTTTTTTCAATATCAATGACGCCGGTCATGTGACCGTCTCTCCCGACAAGTCTCGCCCCGAGGCTCAGATCGTGCTGTCCGAGGCCATCGAGCAACTGCGCCAGTCCGGGCTGACCACGCCGGTGTTGCTGCGTTTCCCCGACATCCTCAAGAGCCGGGTCGATGCGCTGTTCAACGCCTTCGGTCAGGCCATCGAAAAGTCAGGCTATGAAGGGGATTACCTGTGCGTTTACCCGATCAAGGTAAACCAGCAGCGCCGCGTCATCGAGACCATCAGTCAGTCCTACAGCGACAAGCCGAGGCTTGGGCTGGAAGCGGGCTCCAAGCCCGAGTTGCTGGCCGTGCTGTCCCATCATCATGAGCAAGGGTCCGTGATCGTCTGCAACGGTTACAAGGACCGCGAATACATCCGCCACGCCCTCCTGGGCAACCTGATGGGCCACAAGGTCTACATCGTGGTGGAGAAGCCCTCCGAGCTGGAAATGGTGCTCGACGAGTCAGCTCGTCTCAACATCAAGCCCAACATCGGGGTGCGCGCCCGTCTGGCGTCCACCGGCTCCGGCATGTGGGAATCGAGCGGCGGTTCCATGTCCAAGTTCGGTCTCTCCGCCTCCCAGATCCTGGCGCTGGTGGAGCGTCTGCGCAGCCTCGGCAAGCTGGACTGCCTGCAACTGCTGCACTTCCACCTGGGCTCCCAGATCGCCAACATCCGCGACATCCAGGGCGGCATCCGCGAGTGCGGCCGCTTCTACGCCGAGCTGTGCCGTCTTGGCGCCAAGGTCGAGGTGGTGGACGTGGGCGGCGGCCTGGGTGTGGACTACGAGGGCACCCGTTCCCAGAGCCACTGCTCCGCGAACTACAGCCTCTCCGAGTACGCCAACAACGTGGTCTGGGGCATCGGCGATGTCTGCCGCGAGTTCGACCTGCCGCACCCGACCATCATCAGCGAGTCCGGCCGTGCCCTGACTGCACACCACGCCGTGCTGGTCACCAACATCATTGGTGCCGAAGGGGTGGAGGTGAACGACATCAGCGCCCCGGACGAAGACGCGCCCACCATCTTGCAGAACATGTGGAAAGGCTGGCTGGACCTGCGCGGGGAAGATCCCTCCCTGCTGGAGATCTTCCACGACTCGGTGGCGGATCTCGGTGACGTCAACGCCCAGTACACCATGGGCCTCTTGAACCTGGAGCAGCGCGCCTGGGCCGAGATGCTGCACCAGAACACCTGTCTGGCACTCAAAGAGCTGCTCAACCCGGTCAACCGCAACCACCGCGCCCTGGCTGACGAGCTCTCCGAGAAGCTGGCGGACAAGTGCTTTGCGAACTTCTCCCTGTTCCAGTCCCTGCCGGATGCCTGGGGCATCGGTCAGGTGTTCCCGGTGATGCCGCTGGCCGGCCTCGAGCGTCCGCTCACCCGCCGCGGCATCCTGATGGACATCACCTGCGACTCCGACGGTCAGGTGGAGCACTACGTCGACGGTCTGGGGGTGGAAAGCACCCTGCCGATGCCGGTCTACGGTGAGCACGAAGAGTGCCATGTCGGCTTCTTCCTGGTGGGTGCCTATCAGGAGATCCTGGGGGATCTGCACAACCTGTTCGGTGACACCCACTGCGCGGAAGTGTGGCTGGATGAAGAAGGCAAGATGGACATCCGCAACGTGGTGCGTGGCGACACCGTCGACCAGCTGCTGCGTTACGTCAACATCGACCCGTCCGTGATCCGCGAGAACTACCAGCGCATCGTCTCCCACCCGGCGCTGGACGACGAGACCCGCAAGGCCCTGCTCGACGAGCTGGAGCTGGGTCTGCAAGGCTACGCCTACCTGGAAGACGAATAAGCCAGCGGCTTGTTCCCCGTCGGTCAAATGACGGACATGAAAAACGGCGCCTTCGGGCGCCGTTTTTGTTGTGCTGTTGCCTGGCTGGGGCCGGTTGGCGGGCTCTGTCATCCAGGCTGGCGGCATCCCGCCCCGGCCAGATCCGGCCACTGCCCGCTTCTGCCCGTCACCACCCTTGATCCAGGTCAAGGGGGACTCGGGCCGCTTATTTTACGGTCAAGAGTGATGTTGGTGAATGACACATAAGGATCTGCGTATGGAACTCAAGAGGGACCCGAGATGCTATACCGACGTCTGTATCGACGGTAAGTGGTATCACTACGATCACTGCAGCACTCACGTTTATATGCTGATGGGGGGCGCCGCCCCCAGCCTGCAGCTTGCCCATGAACCCGGCAGTGAAGAGGAGCTGGTGGAGATGCTCCGCCAGCACCCCCAACGCTGACTGCCTGCGGGCCATCGGGGGTATCGTCCCGGCGGCCCGCCTTGTTCAGCCCGCCTTGCGGCCCAGGATCTTATTGCCCATCTCCAGCAAGGCCGTTGCCGCCGCATAGGCCTCGTCTGACTTGCCTATCTCGTCCGCTACGTAGAGAAAGCCGGATCTGTACTTCTCAACCGCCTCGCGGGGAGTGGCCGCGTCGATGAAATCCTCTTCCACCTCGAACCCTTGTGTCAGCAGCGCCTCCTTCTCCGTGAGGAAGGTGGGGGAGGCCATGTCGACATAGGTATATTGCTGACGGCGGGAGGCGGGGACGCTGAAGAACTGGTATCTGGCCATGGATGTGGCTCCTCTGAACGGGTGATCTGCCATGGGGGCGCTCGATGCGCCCGGCAAAATAAAGGAGCATTCGAGTCTTGCAGCAGACTACCTTGAGTCGTGAAGGGACGCAATCGGGCTGGTGATGACCCTGGCGACATGGGCGCAGCGCCTCACCTGCTTGTCAGACAAGCACATCTTCCAGCACCTGTTGGGGAGTCTCGGGAGCGCAGTGGACAAGCAGTTGCTCCCCGGTCATGGGGCGCCCGAGCAGGTAGCCCTGCAAGGTGTCGCAGCCCAGCTCGGTCAGCAGGTCCCGCTGCTCCGGGGTTTCCACCCCCTCTGCCACGATGCGCATCTCCAGGGCCTGACCCAGGGCGATGATGGCGGCGATGATGGTGGCATCGTCGCCTCCCCGCTCCAGGGTGGTGACAAAGCCCCGGTCAATCTTGAGCTCGTTGGCGGGGAAGCGCTTGAGGTAGAGCAGGCTGGAGTAGCCGGTGCCGAAGTCGTCGATGGAGATGCCAAGGCCGAGCTCGGCCAGACGGTTGAGGATGGCGAGGCTCTCCTCGGCCTTCTGCATGGCGGTGGATTCGGTGATCTCCAGGGTCAGGTGACGGGCCTCGAGCCGATGGCGGGCGAGGGCGCCCTGCACTTCCTCCAGCAGCCCAGGGCTGGCGAGCTGGATGGTGGAGAGATTGACCGCCACGCTCCAGTCGTGATGACCCGCCGCCCGCCAGGCGCTCATCTGGCGGCACGCCTCGTCGATGACCCAGTTGCCGATGGGGATGATGAGCCGGCTCTTCTCCGCCAGCGGCAGGAAGCTGGCCGGCGAGACGGCACCATGCTCCGGGTGCTGCCAGCGCAGCAGGGCCTCGGCGCCGACCACCTGGCCGCTGCGGGCACAGTATTTGGGCTGGTAGTGCAGGGCCAGCTCCCCCCGCTCCAGGGCATGTTGCAGCTCCTTGTGCAGCAGGAACTGCTGGTGGGCGTTGGCGTTCATGGCGCTGTCGAAGTAGTAGTAGTCGTTGCGCCCCTGCTCCTTGGCGTAATACATGGCGGCATCGGCGTTGAGGGTCAGCTCGTGCAGGCTGGTACCATCCTGGGGATAGACGGCAATGCCGATGCTGGCGGTGATGTGCAGGCTGTGGTGCTCCCACTCATAGGGCTGGGCCAGGGTGGCCAGCAGCCGCTCGGCAAAGGCCGTGGTCTGGCTCACATCCCCCGGCGCCAGTGCCAGCACGAACTCGTCCCCGCCAAAGCGCGAGGCGGTGTCGCTGGCACCGAGCAGGCCGGTGATGCGCTGGGCCACCTCGGCCAGCAGCAGATCCCCGGTGTGGTGGCCGTGGGCATCGTTGATGATCTTGAAGCCGTCGAGATCGAGAAACAGCAGGGAGAAGCTGCGCTGGCTGTGCTGACACTCCTGGATGCGCTGCTCCAGGCGGTCGGCAAACAGCAGCCGGTTCGGCAGCCGGGTCAGGCTGTCATGGAGCGCCAGCTTGAGCAGCTCGTCGTGGGCCTGATGCAGGGAGGTGGAGAGCTTGGCGGCGTGGGCATCCAGCATGGAGAGCACGAAGGCGATGGCGAACACCGCCAGGGTCACGATGATGACCACGGTTGCCAGCCACTGGGTATTGAGGCCGGTGTAGAGGGCCCCGCACAGGCTCTCTGCGGGGAACTGGGCCGCCGCCATGCCGGTGTAGTGCATGCCGATGATGGCCGCCCCCATCACCAGGGAGGCGAGGGCCTTGCTGAAGAAGGCGCGGGGCGAGCTGTTGCGCAGGCGAAACGCTATCCAGAGCGCGGCACCCGAGGCGAATACCGCGATGAGGATGGAGAGGATGAAAAGCCCAGGCAGGTAGTGGATGCCGGGCGCTATCTTCATGGCCGCCATGCCGATGTAGTGCATGGTGGCGATGCCGGCACCCATCAGTACGGCCCCGAACAGGATCTGGTGCCAGGGGAGCTGGGGACGACTCACCAGCCAGAGCGCAAAGGCCGAGGAGCCGATGGCCGCCACCAGGGAGAGACCGGTGAGGGTCAGATCGTATCCCAGCGCGATGGGCAGGTTGAAGGCGAGCATGCCGATAAAATGCATGGACCAGATGCCGAGCCCCATGGCGAAGGCTCCCCCCGCTAGCCAGAGCACGGCGGCCCGTCCCCGGCTCTGGCTCACCCGGCTGGTCATGGTCAGCGCCGTGTAGGAGGCGAGCACCGCCACCAGGATGGAGAAGAACACCAGATCCTGGCTGTAATAACTGTCGAGCATGGGGTGGGTTGGGGTCACGTTCATTTACTCTGGGGTACATCAGGGCCTGAGCCTGGGCCGGGTCAGGGGAAATCGGGTGGCAGATTGTACACCAGGCGTCCCTGTCGTGAGCCAGAGATACGTACCAAAATGGCCCCCGGATCAGAGCAAAAACTCTGTCTTTTCTGGCATTGGCCGCCATCCTGTGACCGATAAACCGGCACATCCCCATTTTATCCCGTCTGAACAACAAGATAGGGGGGCATGGGGCGCTTGCCACGGCGCTGGCGGGCCCGTGGCGAAGGCGTGTGGTATGCGCACAAGGCGCCTGTGCGATAAAGGCGCGCAGCCCCTGTCGTCCTTTCACGATCGCCGCAGACCATGCGCTCAAGGAGTCAGCACAAGCCTGCATCCTCCGGGTCTTGGTTGACCCGGTACATCTGTTATCATCTTCCCCCTGTTTTCTTATCTCGTTGACTCTGCTGGAGAAACCATGTCTCGAACCCTCTATTTGCTGCGCCATGGCCAGACCCGTTACAACGCCGAATTGCGGTTGCAGGGGCGTTGCAACTCCGAGCTGACCCCCAGGGGAGAAGCCCAGGCCCTCGCCATGGGGGCCCGTCTGGCCAAGCTCCTGACCGAGCCCACCGACTGGACGATCTACGCCAGCCCCCTCGGCCGGGCACGGCAGACGGCGGAGCGGGTGTGTCAGCAGCTTGGCTTGGACCAGGAGCGCATCATCTGGGACGAGCGGCTGGTGGAGCTAGGGATGGGGGAGTGGGAGAGTCGCCGGGTACCCGAGCTGCTGGCGGCCCACCCCGAGCTGGATCTGGAGGAGCCGGACTGGTATCTGCGGGCTCCCCATGGTGAGAGTTTTGAGAGCATTCAGCGCCGGGCCCGGCAATGGCTTGAGGACGAGCACATTGCCGAGCAGGCCATCGTGGTTTCTCACGGTCTCTTTGGCGCCATGCTGCGCGGCGCCTATGTGGATCTGGACTACACCACCACCTGGCTTCAGGAGCTGCCGCAGGATGCCTTCTTCAAACTCAGTGGCGGTCGCATAGAGCGGATTGCCTGCTGACCACACGAAGGCGGCCCGCCGTGGGTGGGCCTTTTTGTGATGGGTCGCTCAGCCAACTGCCAATTTGGCCGCTTCTTTCCACATAAACGGCGGCATTGGGGTCATTAGGCGCCATTTGATGTTCATCGGTTGGCTGCCGCTGTGGGATACGTACTCCACCTCACCAAAGTTCACAAAGCCAAGGGTGCGGCCAAATTCATCTTTGCTCTGCTCACGAACGAACAAAAACAATCGCTTACCCTCTGCCCTGTGGTTTATGTAACTCAGCCCCTTACCCCGCTCTGGGCGAGCGCTGTTTTGGCTCTGCCAATGAAACAGCGACTCGTTGATGGCGTAGTCGTGATAACGGGTGGTGGGGGAGAAGTGCTGCTCCGTTTTGTTCAAGGTCACGAACAGCAACTCGATATTTTGCTCTGCGATGACATAGACCCCTTCGCGAGCCGTGGGTTGCTGCGCGAAGGTGGTCGCGCCAAAGCCAACCAGTACCTGCTCTCTGGCATAACGGGCATGCAGTTGCAGTGGATTGCCGGGAAGGTCAGGCATGGCCAGTTGCTCGTGTTGCACCCGGTTGATCAGCATGGGCAACAGATCTGCAAGCTCGGCCCTCAACTCTGGTTGATTGAGTTGTTTCAGGCTGTGCGCCAAGGAGCTAAAGCCGGCGTTGGGTCCGCTTTGTTGCCAGAAGTCGTAATGGCACATCAAAGCCATCCGCTCATCCTGCTCAGCCGTTAAGGTAAAGGTGCTTTCCACCAAGGTTTGTAAGAAGTTCAAGTAATGGAGCGCATCGCAGCCCAATAGCCGGGTTTTGATGGCCCGGGTGTAGAGGGTAGATAGCTTCTCATCGCTCATTTCAGAAACAGTGTGGTTGCGGGCTTGTTTGACCAAGGTGCTCCAATTGCCGCGCTTGTAGATCTCCTCAAGGCTGATGTGAGGGTAGAACTTCAGAAAATTCGCCAGTGTCAGCGGTAAATCGCAATCCTGTGAGAAACGGCGGATCAGGCCCATGAGGCGCGAGGTATTGAGAGTCGCCTTCTTGATATTGCTCAGAATTAACTCTTGGGTCTGTTTTGAGAGCTCGATGCGGCAGCCCAAGGGGGCGTGAGGGAAGCCTTGTTTGATCTCGTGGCTGATCGCCTTATTGGTTTTACCCACCAGTGCCCGGAATTTCTGGGCAAAGTCATACTCCGCACGGGCATTCCCAACAAAGTCCAATACGGTGCAGCACTCTTTATCGCTCGCCAGCCGCAGGCCACGTCCCAATTGCTGCAAGAAGATGGTGAGGCTTTCCGTTGGTCGTAAAAACAGCAAGGTATCGACTTCCGGGATATCAACCCCTTCGTTGAAGATGTCCACCACGCAGAGAATATTGATAACGCCGGTACGCAAATCTTGTTGCTTACGATGTCGCTCGTCTCGGTTATCGCTAGTGAGTATGTCAGCTTTGATACCCTTCAATAAAAATGCCTTGCACATAAAGTCGGCATGTTCACGGCTCACACAAAATGCCAGTGCTTTGATCTTGGTAATATTGGTGACGATCTCATTGAGGCTCTGGACTATCTTCTGTACCCGCTGCTGATTGTGGGTATAGATATTGGTGAGCTCAGTGATGTCATAACGGCCATTTTTCCAAGTCACTTGGCGCAAGTCAGTATCATCATCGATACCAAAATATTGGAATGGACAGAGATGGCGACGATTGATGGCCTCGGGCAAGCGGATTTCTGCTGCGATGACACCACAAAAGTCGGCAAGAATATCACCGCCATCATGGCGCTCTGGCGTTGCGGTTAATCCCAACAGAATCTGAGGTTCAAAGGTGGCGAGCAGACCGCGATAACTGGCCGCCGCAATATGGTGAACCTCATCAATGACGATGTAATCGAAATAGTCTTGACTAAGACGTAAATTAGCCAGCTGGTTATTCAAGGATTGCACCGAGGCAAACAGCTGACGGTAGTGGGTTGGCACGGCGCCGCCGACCAAGAGTTCGCCAAAATTTGATTGCTTGAGCACTCCGCGGTACGAGGCTAATGCTTGGCGCAAGATCTCCTCTTTGTGGGCGACAAACAGAAACTTGGCATCGGGTTTGGTTTTCAAAAAACGCGCAAAATCAAAGGCGGAGATCAGAGTTTTTCCTGTACCGGTAGCCGCTACCACCAAGTTACGAAAGCGCTGGTGTAAAGCGCGCTCCATCGCCAATTGTTCAAGAATCTCCAGTTGATGGGGAAACGGCGTGATATCAAAGAAATAGGCAGGGTTATTTCTGTCCCCATCCCCACGGGCCTCTTGCAGGGTGAGAGCGTGAACATTTTGTTAAATTTCACCCAGTTTTTTGAGACCCGCATTGAGTACCGTTTCCAGATATTCACTGCTCATTCCTGCGATTTTTTGCTTCCGTCTTACGCTCGCCTTGCGT